>JAKVBR010000016.1 GCA_022447165.1 Phycisphaerales bacterium
CTTTTGCTGCAAAATCACGTCTACGCTGTTTTTGCGTTCGACGTCGTGAGTCTGAACCACCGAGTTGTGGACCATCTTCCTCTCCGACAAGTTGAAGAATGACAAGATCTGTGCCGTCACCAAGACGATGCTTACCAATCTTGACGATGCGTGTGTAGCCACCATCTCTGTCAGCGTATCGAGGTGCAACTGCAGTCATGATGTGCTGCACAAGGCGTGGTGCCTTACGCACTTCACCATAACGGTTAAACTCGATTGAATCTTCATCTGGCAAGTCGAAGAAGTCATTATGTTTCTTTGAATCTGGAACATTTGGATCAGCAACCCATGCGTGAATCTTTCGATCGTTGATGAGTTGTTCAATGCGCCGTCTTGAGTTCAAACCACCACGCTTTGCAATTGTGATAATTTTTTCAACAAATGGCTGAACAGCTTTTGCTTTTGGCATCGTTGTTTCAATCTGACCGTGTTCAAATAGACCAGCAGCGAGGTTGCGAAGCATCGCGGTACGATGTTCACTGTCGCGGCAAAGTTGTTTTCCATGGATTCTATGTCGCATGGCTGTTACTCCTTACGAGGTTATGAAACCTCGATTATTCAGTTCCTTCTTCCGAACCACCGATGAGTTCTTCAGTTGAGGATTCTTCTGTAGCACCTGAATCGTCTGTTGAAACAACTTCTGTTTCAACATCAGCAGGTTCACCAATGATGAGTTCTGCATCTTCCACTGGCAATTCTTCACCAATGTCGAAAGTTGCACCTTCACCACAATCTTCCATAACGATTGTGCCGTCAACACCTGGTGGAAGTTGCATACCAAGTGAAAGACTTAAATCCTCAAGCTTTCGTTTAATTTCACGAAGTGAAGTTCTTCCGAAACTTCGAAGACCAAGCAGTTCTCGATCTGTCATGGAAACAAGTTGAGCTACTTTTGTAATGCATGCCATATCGAGACAGTTTGAAGATCTCACAGTGAGGTCCAATTCTGTAATTGGCATTTCTAATTTACGAATGAGTTCTTCATCGACTGCCGCCGCAGCTGCCGCTTCAGCGCTCACTAGGGATGAACCAAGTGAGTTGAATTGAACAAACGCATTGAGGTGCTTACGAAGAATCTTCGCTGACTCAACGAGACACATTTCAGGTGATACTGTGCCATCTGTCCAAATATCGAGAATCAAACGGTCAAAGTTAGTTTGTTGTCCAACACGTGTGTTTTCTACACGGTAACGGACACGTTGTACTGGGCTGTATACAGCATCGATTGGAATCTCACCAATAACTTGATCATCTTTTGTTGCATATTGTTCTGCAGCAGGAACATAACCACGGCCTCTACCGATTGTGAGTTCCATTTCAAAATCGATGGAGTCAGTGAGTGTTGCGATGACGTGATTTGGGTTGTAAACAGTGACGCTTGGGTCTGCTTCGATGAGGTCCGCTGTGACTTCACCTGGACCGCTTGCTGATAGGCGAAGGACTTTCTCTTCATCACTGTCAACATTAACGATAAGACCTTTTACGTTAAGCACGATGTCAACCATGTCTTGCGTGACACCTTCAATTGTGCAGAATTCGTGATCAGCACCTTTTACGCGAATTGACGTAATTGCTGAACCCTCGATACTGCTCAGAAGGATTCGTCTAAGACTATTACCAATTGTGGTACCAAAACCACGCTCAAATGGCTCAATCGTAAAACGACCAAAAGTATCTGTCGCTGATTTTTCGTCAAGAATGACGCTTGCGGGGAGTTCTAATCCTCGCCATTTTACATGCATCATGATGCATCTCCTCTAACTAAGGCAGTGGCGTTAGCCAAACTTCGCTTCCTATGAATCGGAATGATGTGAGCTGCCTTATCTCACAACACCCATCTCGTAGGGCGAGACAATGTCAATTAAACACGGCGCTGCTTTGGTGGACGGCAACCGTTGAATGGGATTGGCGTATGATCTTCTACCGCTGTGATTTGAAGACCGTTTTGCTCTAGGGAAGTCACTGCTGAGTCTCTGCCTGAACCAGGACCTTTGACGTGAACTTCAACTTCAGTAACGCCCATGCGTCGACCCTTAAGTGCTACTTTTTCTGCAGCTCGTGCTGCAGCAAACGGCGTTGCTTTTCGTGCACCTTTGAATCCAACTGTCCCTGCTGAATCCCAACAAAGTGTTTCACCACTCAAATCTGTCATCGTGATGATCGTGTTGTTGAAAGTCGCCTTTACGTGGACGATTGCTTTACCAATGTTCTTTCTTACTTTTTTCTTAGCCATGATTTCTCATTTCCTTTTCGCTCATGCGATTCCTGAATCTCTGAACCAATATTCTCTGAAACTGTTCAGAGGAACCTTGCGACACATGCTGAAACACTCAGCATGTGTGGTTTAACCCTTCACGCCCTTCTTACCAGCAACAGTCTTCTTACGACCCTTACGAGTACGAGCGTTACAACGAGTGCGTTGACCGCGTACAGGTAAGCCCTTACGGTGACGTTCGCCACGATAGGAACGAATGTCTCTCAATCGTTGAATGTTCTGTTGAATTTGACGTCGAAGCGAGCCCTCTACGATGAGATTCGCATCGATGTAACCAGCAATTCGACCAACTTCATCATCAGAAAGGTCTCGAGCTTTTGTGTCTGGGTCAATGTCCATTTCCTTCAGAATGTCGTCAGCCGTTTGTGGACCAACGCCATAAATGTATCGAAGTGAATATCGAACCTTCTTGTTTTCTGGAATGTCTACGCCTGCAATACGTGGCATGGTGTTCTCCTGCCCTTCGGGGCTTTATCTTCTTAGCCCTGACGAGTCTTTAACCGTGGGTTCTTCTTGTTAATGACATATCGTTTGCCTTTTCGTATAACGATCTGGCAATCTTTTGTTCTTCTTTTGATACTACTTTTTACTTTCATAATGTTTTGCTCCCTGATTGAAGGGTTTAGTGTCTGTAAGTAATTCTTCCTTTAGTCATGTCGTACGGGCTAATCTCTACGATGACTTTGTCACCGGGCAAAATGCGAATGTAGAACCTTCTCATTTTTCCGCTGATGTAGGCAAGAATCTCATGCCCATTTTCAAGCTTCACTTTAAAGCGAGCGTCAGGCAATGCTTCTATAACTTCAGCGTCGAGTTTGATCTTTTCTTCTTTCGCCATCCGTGTTCCTTATGCTCCACTTGGACTCCGTGATACGCCTCCACCGCTTCGGCTACCCTTAACTGGTGCATCATGGAACCCTTTGTAGTTTCTCATGAGCAGGTTCGCTTCAATTCGTTGAATGAGGTCAAGACCAACACTGACAACGATGAGTAAGCCCGTACCACCTAAGAATGATGAGACGAAGAATGGAATTTGCATTTCTTTCGATACGATTGAAGGAATGACTGCGATGACTGCAAGGAAGCCAGCACCGACATATGTAATTCGTTCAACAACTGTTTCTAGATACTCAGCAGTTCGTGGTCCAGGTCTTAGACCAGGGATAAACGAACCGTTGTCTCTGAGTTGTCTTGCCATATCCTCAGGACTAAAGACGATGGTCGTCCAGAAGTAACTGAAGAAGTAAATCAATGTAATCTCAAGCACAATGTATGGATACTCACCCATTTGGAATTGTGAATTGAGGAAGGTTGTTGTTGTAATCCACCACGATGCAGTGTCAGGTGACGCTGAAGCGGACGTTTGCAAGTAGCCAAAGAATGCTGATGGGAAAATCAACAAGGAACTTGCAAAGATGATTGGCATCACACCTGCGTGATTAACGCGAAGTGGCAAGTAGTGCTTTGCACCACCGTATGTCTTACGACCACGTGTATGGCGCGCTTGCTGAATAGGGATTCTTCGTTGAGCAACTGTAATCAAAATCGCTCCAGCAACAACAAAGATGAATGCACCAATGAGGAAGCCAGCACCAAGAATACCAATGTGACCACCGACAGATTGTTGGGATGTGTCAAAGTTTTCCCAGACCCACATGATCGCACGCGGCATCTGAGCAATGATGCCCGCTGTCAAAATGAGCGAGACGCCGTTTCCGATGCCGTACTTGTCAATCTGCTCACCGAGCCACATGAGGAAGATACTACCTGCAGTGAGTGCTGTAACACCTGCAATGTAGAACAAGAGCATGCCACCTGGAGTCATAAACTCTGGTTTGAGCAAGCCTTGTGAAACGATAAATTTCAACCACATCAACGATTGAATGAAACACATCGCAACTGTTGCGTAACGAGTCCATTCTGTGATTTTTGCTTGGCCTGAAGCACCTTCCTTTTTCAATTCTTGCAACCGTGGCATGACGGATTGGAGCAATTGGAAGATAATCGATGCAGTAATGTACGGCATGATGCCTAAGCCAAAGATCGTTGATTGCGAGAACGAACCACCAGAGAAGATGGAAGCATAGTCAAGGAACTTGCCCCAACCACTTGCACTCTCAGATGCCTTCTGTGCTGCTTCAACCATTTGTTGTTGGTTGACACCAGCGAGTGGAATCCAGAAACCAATGCGATAGATAATCAGCATTGTGAGTGTAAAGAACACTCGATTGCGGAGTTCTGGAATCCTAAAGATGTTAAAGATTGCTGAAAGCATTCTTATTCCTTATTCATCACCTTCTGAATCGTCACTTGCTTCTGCTTCAGGAGTTTCAGGAGCACTTTCTTCTTGTGGTGCTTCTTGCACTTCTGGTGCTTCTTCTTGTACGACTTCTGGAGTTTCTTCAGGAGCTTCAGTCACTGCTTCTGCAGGAGCTGCCTTCTTCACTTTACGATCTGCACGGACCCATTTCTTTTTCTCGATGATGGTGACTTTGCCGCCTGCATCTTCGATCTTCTTTTGTGCTGAAGTTGAAACTTTGTCTGCTGTAATAGTCAGTGCAATTGACAACTCGCCCTGGCCGAGAATCTTGATTGGATTCTTGAAGTTGCGGACGAGCCCTTTTTCAACAAGTGCAACAACATCGACGGAGTCACCCTTTTCAAATCGTTCTTGCAGTGAAGATACATTGACTATTGAGTAAACGGTCTTGAAATCAGCATTAGAAAAACCGCGTTTTGGGATTCTTCTGAAGTACTGCATTTGACCACCTTCAAATCCAGGTCTACGTGAGTAGCCAGAACGTGAGCCCGCACCTTTGTGCCCGCGACCACTGGTCTTGCCTACACCGCTACCGCGACCTCGACCGACTCGTTTGCGGGCTTTATACTTACCCGCTTTTTCTGTTATCTCATGAATCATCATGACAGTGTTCTCCTACATCAACCGCAGTTATTCTGCTGCTGCCTCTGCGTGTGTTGTTTCTACTTGTTCGACTTGGACAGCTTCGTGAGCTTCTTCAGCGTGAGTCTTTTCAATGCTGACTTTTCGAAGTGCTTCAACTTGCTTTCGACTTCTGAGTTGCTCAAGACCATTCATCACAGCCTTAGTCAGATTTTTGTTGTTTGTTGAACCATATGCCTTTGAAAGACAGTCCTTCACACCAACAAGGTCAAGCACGGCACGAACTGCTGCACCTGCGATAACACCTGTACCTGGTGATGCTGGAACTAAGCGAACGCTACATGCACCAAATCGACCAGTGACTTCATGTGGAATCGTTGTTCCAGTCAGTGGGAATGGACGCATCGCACGCTTTGCTTTCTTTTGGGCTTTCTCAATTGCATTTGGCACTTGGTTTGCTTTGCCATAACCAAGACCAACTTTGCCTTTGCGGTCGCCACAGACAATCATTGCTGAGAAACTGAATCGACGACCACCTTTTACGGTCGCTGCAGTTCGGTAGACACCGACTGTGTTCGATTCAATGCCGCTTCTATCTTCTTCGTAATTCTTATCCATCGTCATTTACCTTAAGTTTCTCAGAACTTCAAGCCACCTTCGCGAGCACCATCTGCGAGTGCTTTAACGCGACCGTGGAATTTGTAACCATTTCGATCAAAGACAACTGATTCAATTCCCGCTGACTTTGCTTTAGATGCGAGCCGTTCACCAATTGCTTTTGCAGCAGCACAGTTGCTACCTGCTTCAACTTTGCCATCTTTCTCAATCGTGGATGCCATACAGAGTGTTGTGCCTGATGTGTCATCAATGATTTGAGCGTAGATGTTCTTGCATGAACGAGTCACTGTAAGTCGTGGACGTGAAGGATTCCCAAAAATGTCTTTTCGGACACCGCGTTTGCGTCTTACATATCGCTTGTTTCTTGCTGTAATTCGATTCATAATCGTATTCCTTTTAGGCCGTCATTAGACGCCGAATGCTTTACCTGCTTTACGGATGATGACTTCATCGTGATACATGATGCCTTTGCCGTTGTATGGCTCTGGCTCACGCTTCGAACGAATGACTGCTGCGAATTGACCAACTGCTTGTTTGTCAGCGCCAGTAATTGTGACAGCTGTGCCTTTTTCTACTTCAAATGAAACACCATCTGGTGCTTGCAATTCGACTGGGTGGCAGTAGCCAATGTTGAGGACTATTTTTTGTCCTTGGGCTTGAGCATTCCAACCAACACCAACAATGTTGAGTTTCTTTGTAAACCCATTTGCAGTACCTTCAACCATATTTGCAATACGGCTTCGAGTTGTACCCCAAAGTGCATTTGCTTGGCGAGTTGCTTCTGTATTGTCTGCAATTGCGCAAGAAACGTTTTTCTGGTCCTCATCATGAGTGACCGCAATTTCTTCACGCCATTCAAATGTCAAGTTACCCTTTGGACCTTTAACATCAATGGAACGATTCCCTGCGTTGACTTTGACTTCAACACCTGATGGAATTGCAATTGGTTTTTTTCCGATACGTGACATAGTGTTACCTCTTGAGTGGTTTACGCAACAGTTGCGACGACCTCACCACCAACTTTTTTCTCTCTACATACTCGATCACTGAGTACACCACTACTTGTTGATACGATTGCAATGCCAAGTCCACCAAGTGGTCGCGGCAAATCCTCAACGCTTCGGTATACACGGCGTCCTGGTTTTGACTCACGCTTGATCGATGAAATGACGCACTCGCCACGTTCGCCATAGCGAAGGTGAACGTCGAGTCGGCCTTGTCTGCCATCGTCAACGATTTCAAAACTATTGATATAGCCCTCATCTGCTAGAACAGAAGCGATGCCGCGATTCAGTTTGTTGTTCAAACATGAAACGACTGAAGTGTGGTTGCGGACGGCGTTTCTGATACGCGTGAGCATGTCGGCTGTTAAATCTTGTTGTGACATTCTTTATTACTCCAAAAACATGACTGAGTCATGTGTTGATGAACTCTTTACCAACTTGCCTTACGCATTCCAGGGATTTTGCCCTCGAGTGCTAATTGACGAAGCATGATTCGGCTAATACCAAACTTGCGATACACGCCACGACCGCGTCCAGTAATTTGGCAGCGATTCTTCTTCCGCGTGGAGAACTTTGGTTCTCGTTTCATCTGTTCAAATACACGTTTACTTGCCATAGTGACCTCTTATTCCTCATCTCGCTTAAAAGGCATACCAAGTTGATCGAGTACAAATCGACTCTTCTTAGCATCCGAATGTTCGAAAACGAGATTGATGTTCATCCCGTGATTAAAACTAAACTCAGCCATATTGATTTCTGGCCAAACTGCCTGTTCTGTTAGACCCATTGAGTAGTTGCCTGCTTGATCAAAAGAGGTATCAGCGAGACCTCTAAAGTCTTTAATCCGTGGAATTGCAAGCGAAATCAATCGGTCAAGGAAGTGCCACATCTTTTCGCGTCTAATGGTGACCATAAACGCTGAAGGTGCGCCTTCACGAACTTTAAAGTTTGACACTGATTTCTTCGCTTTGATTTCAATTGGCTTTTGGCCTGAAATCTTAGTGAGTGTTGCAGTGACTGTGTCGCGAATATCTTGCTTCAACTTTTGGTTGTCAAGGTAACGACCAACACCAACGTTAATCACTACTTTTGACAATCTTGGAACATCGTTCACATTGGTCAAGTTGAATTCCTTCATGACCGCATCGCGAACTTGTTCGTCGAACTTTGCAAGAAGTCTTGGTTTTTCAAGTGTTGCTGTCATGGATTATTTTCCTGTTGCTCTAGCACTTGCTGAGTGAATCTCACCGAGTACTTTTTCCACTTTCTTGCCTTTGCTGTCTTTTGCAACTGCGATGCGTACTTTTGAACCATCTTTTTGTGTTTCAAAACGTACGCGTGCTGGCTTGCCGTCAACAGCAGGGCTCACATTACTTTTATGAATTGGCATCTCTTGTTTGATGACACCACCATTTGGGTTTGCTTGGGATGGCTTGATGTTCTTATTACGAACATTGACGCCTTTCACAACCACACGATCCTTTTTAGTAAGCACACGCAGCACTTCACCGACGGCACCTTTGTCGTTGCCGGCTGTGACGATGACTGTGTCTCCTGTTCGAATGTGTCTAGGCATTACACTACCTCCGATGCGAGGGACACAATCTTCATGTAATTCTTTTCACGCAGTTCACGAGCAACTGCACCAAAGATTCGTGTACCTGTTGGGTTTAAATCTTCATTAATAAGGACGCATGCGTTTGAGTCAAATCGAACGTATGAACCGTCTTTACGACGTGTTGGATACTTAGTACGAACAATGACTGCACGAATCTTGTCACCGGTTTTAACAGGTGAGTTAGGAAGCGCCTTTTTCACTGCACAAACAACACGGTCACCTACACCAGCAGTACGTCTTGTGTACTTGCCACGAGCAGTTGAACCACCGAGGACGCTAATGACGAGAACCTCTTTAGCTCCGCTGTTATCTGCAACTTCTAATCTTGACTCTTTTTGAATCATCTCTTTAATCCTTGAGCAGCGTTACGCTGATGCTGACTCCACAATGCGGGTGACAACCCACGATTTAGTCTTTGAAATTGGTCGACACTCTGCGATTTCAACTGAATCGCCTAGTTTTGCTTCATTGTTTTCATCATGAGCATGAATGAGTGACCGACGACGAATGTATTTACCGTACTTCGGGTGCTTTACTGAAAATTGGATTTCGACTTTGCAGCTCTTATCACGAACGTCTGAAGTCACGACACCAATTCTGCGTGAAGCATTTTCAGGAATGTTGATTTCTTTTAAATGACTCATCTGTCTTTACCTCTTACGCCTTTACCGCTTTGCTGCGAACTGATTGCTCTGTGAGCAAACGAGCAATGTCTTTGCGAATCTTGTTGAATTGAGAAGTGTCTTGGATCTTTTCAGTGACGCTTTGAGTCTTCAACTCAAAAAGCTTCTTTCGAAGATTGTCTACTTCGATTCCAAGTTCTTCATCACTTAGTTTATGTACTGCTTTAGCTTTCATATCGTTTCCTGTTCCTCAGCGGGTTACACTGAGAGTCTCCGTCCAACAAATCTGCAACGAACAGGCATCTTGTGTGCAACACGTGCCATTGCTTGTTTTGCCATGTCTTCTGGAACACCACTGA
Organism: Phycisphaerales bacterium; assembly: GCA_022447165.1. Lineage (GTDB taxonomy): Bacteria > Planctomycetota > Phycisphaerae > Phycisphaerales > SM1A02. The sequence continues at coordinate 9,439 of JAKVBR010000016.1, forward strand.
TTTCGAAGAGGATTGTTCCTGGTTTGACGCGTGCTGCCCAGAAATCAGTGTCCGCCTTACCCTTACCCATTCGTGTTTCGAGCGGCTTCTTTGAAATTGGCTTGTCAGGGAAGATGCGAATCACAACTTTGCCTTGACGACGAAGGTAGTGCTGTGCTGCAATACGACCTGCTTCAATCTGTCTCGCTGATACCCAGTGTGTATCAAGTGACTGCAAGCCATACTCACCAAATGAAACATAATTACCACGTGTGGCATTACCTTTCATCTTGCCGCGCATTTGTTTGCGGAACTTAATTCGTTTTGGCATCCGTGGCATCGGACGATCTCCTTTACGGCTCTAAAGCCAACTTCTTTTAACGACGACCTCGAGCACGACCGCGAGCACCTGCTGCTCTTGAATCTGTTTGCTCTTCTTCTGCGTCTGTATACATACCTTTGTAGATCCAAACTTTCACACCAATGATTCCATAGGTTGTTTCAGCATGGACAAGTGCGTAGTCGACATTCGCTTGCAATGTTGATAGCGGAATCGAACCTTCGCGGACAATAAACTTTCGTGACATTTCAGCACCGCCAAGACGGCCTGAGATTTGAATACGGATACCTTTTGCACCATGTTGCATGGCTGACTCAGCACGCTGCTTGAGCATACGCCTGAAGTTGCCGCGCTTTCGCATTTGTTCACCTACTGCTTCAGCAACAAGACGAGCATCAGTATCAGGATTCATCACTTCTGTAATCTTGACTTGGGCTTTTCGGCCAGTGAGTGTTTGCAAATCAGTGACTAACTTGTCAATCTCAGCACCTTTAGGACCAACAACGAGTCCTGGACGTGCAGTTTTCACAATTACAGTGAGTTCTTCACGAGTTCGTTCAATCAAGATGTCTGACACTGCTGCAAATGGGGGCGTTCGGTTCAATCGTTTGTCAACGAATTCACGAATGCGGTAATCTTCAACAAGCAGTTCAGCAAAGAGTGCTTTTGGAGCATACCAACGGGACTTGTGCCCTTCAGTTACACCAACTCTAAATCCAAATGGTTGTACTTTTTGACCCATTAGTTTTTCTCTCCGACTGAGATGATGAGGTGACTTGTTGGCTTACGAATAGGATGTGCACGACCACGATCCTTTGGTCTCCAACGTTTAATGACTGAACCCTCATCTACTCGAGATTCAGTGATGTAGAGGTTTGTGACATCTGCATCTTGTTCCTCAGCGTTTGCAATTGCACTGTTGAGGACTGCTTTGAAGTACCACGCAGCACGCTTCTTGGAGAACTCCAATTGTGAAAGCGCTTTGTCGATTCGCTGACCTCTGATCAGGTCTGCAACCAATCTCGCTTTGCGTGGTGAGATGCGAGCGTATTTATGTATTGCTTTATACGTCATAGTAAATTCCACTCAAGCATTAACTACTCTTAATGCCTTCCTTCTTATTGGTATGACCTCTAAACAGACGAGTGTGTGAAAACTCACCAAGTTTGTGACCAACCATATCTTCAGTGACGAAGACTTCGTTAAATTGACGACCGTTGTGAACGAGAAAAGTGAATCCAACGAACTCTGGAACAATCGTGCATGCACGTGCCCAAGTTTTGATTGGCGACTTGCCTGATGAAGCAGCCATTGCTTCTACCTTGCGGTAGAGCTTCTCGTCTACAAATGGTCCTTTTTTCAATGATCTTGACATAATGATTTCCTAGGTCAGAGCTTGAGTTGTCCGTAGCGTTTACTCTTACGACGACGGAGAATACGAGCATCCGTCCATTTGCCTCGGCGCCTTGTGCGACCACCTTTTGACTTCGTGCCTGATGCACTTGCAGGTGTTCGGCCACCTTTTGAGCGACCTTCACCACCACCGAGTGGGTGATCGTGGTGACTCATCGCCATACCACGAACTTTTGGTCGTCGACCGAGCCAGCGATTACGGCCAGCTTTACCGAGTTTTACGTTTTGATGGTCTGTGTTACCGAGCTGACCAATGGTTGCTCGACAATCAACAGAGACTTGTCTGATTTCACCAGATGGAAGCACGATTGTTGCCCAGCGACCTTCACGGTTACTTAAGCGTGCTGCAGCTCCTGCTGAACGGCAAAGAGCGCCACCCTTGCCTGGTTCAAACTCAATGTTGTGCACAGTGAGACCAGTTGGGATGTATTTCAGTGGCATACAGTTGCCGACCTTTGGCTCAATTGCTTCATTCGCGCTTCGAACGATGTCTCCATCAGTTAAACCCCTTGGTGCGAGAATGTAACGCTTTGAACCATCTTCATACTGAACAAGAGCGATGTGGCATGAGCGGTTTGGATCGTACTCAATGCCGATGACTGTTGCAGCCATTCCATCTTTTGTTCGCTTGAAGTCGATTCTTCGGTAACGACGTTTGTGACCACCGCCACGTCCGTGAACAGTAATCTTACCCTGATTGTTACGGCCACCCTTTTTGTTGAGTGGTGTAAGCAGTGACTTCTCTGGAGTCTTCTTTGTGACTTCAGCGTGCAAGTTGACAGAAGCGTTTCTGCGACCTGGTGTAGTTGGTTTATATACTCTAATTGGCATAGAATTCCTCGCTCACTCTTAGAAGAGCTCGATGCGATCCTCCGCATGAAGTTTCACAGTTGCGCGTTTTTGGTTTCCAACTCTGAACCAGCCCATACGATTGCGTCGCATGCGACCCTTACGGACTTGAGTTGAAACTGAAACAACACGAACGCCGTAGATTTCTTCAACGGCTCGTTTGATTTGTGCTTTATCTGCTCTTCGGTCAACCTCAAATGAGTAACGGTTGTCCGCAGTCGCAGCGAAAGTTGTTTTCTCAGTAACGAGTGGCTGTTTAATGACAGTAGTTGCTTCCATCAGGCCGCCTCCTCTTCGTTATTCCATGCTGTGCCATTGATAAATGATTCAATTGCACTTTTTCCAACAACAAGGTAACGGTGGTTGAGCAATTCGAAGACATTGAGTTGGTCTACTCGAATTGTGTCAACGTTTTCCAAGTTGCGTGCTGACAATGCAGCGTTTCGGTTTTCTGTTTGAAGTGCGACTAAGCAACTGCGATCAATGCCGATTGCATCAAGCACTGCTTTCATGTCTTTAGTCTTTGGTGCATCGAAGTCCATGTCAACAACGCATTTCACTTCACCATCAACGAGTTTCGCAAGCAGAGCATTTCTGTTTGCAAGTTGACGCATTTTCTTAGGCATGTCCTTGCGGAAGTTGTCACCAGTTTGCTTCTTAGCAAACGCAACACCACCGCCTTTACGGAGAACAGTTCTTGCTGAACCCATACGAGCATTACCTGTGCCTTTTTGTTTATAAAGTTTTCGAGTTGAGCCCTCGACCATGCCACGACTTTTGGTTCGTGCTGAGCCCTGTCGTCTGTTTGCATGGAACATGACATACGCTTGCTTGAGCAACGTAGGTCTCACCTCGGTTCCGAGCGTTGCTTCATCGACATTGATGGTATCGACTTGCTTGCCCTTCTTGTCATATACTGGAAGTTCTATCATTTCTTTTTCACCTGTGACGTTTTCCGTCGTTTGTTTGCCTTTCACTCCGTAGTGGTCGTTGCCTTATTCCTAAGCGGTGCTTAGTCTCCGGTTTCGAGGGTCACACGGTAGTGTTTGACTCGGCGTCCTTTGCGTTTTGTCGCGACCAACTGGTTCTCAAGTGAGCCTTGAAGGTCTACTAACTGATTTACAATCAACTAGCTGCGTTTTGCTTCTTCCTATTCAAGCGTTTTGCTTCACGAATGAGAACCATGCCATTGTTTGGCCCAGGAATTGCACCTTTGACCAAGAGCAAGTTTCTCTCACTATCAATATTAATCACTGGCAAACTACGACAAGTAATTTGCTTGTTACCCATCTGACCAGCCATACGCTTACCCTTTTTAAGCTTAGGACCAGTACCAAGGTTTGTTGCGTGTCCGTTAATTGAACCAGGACTTCTGTGACGGCGTTTTACACCGTGGGATGCTTCTAGTCCTTTAAAGTTATGTCGTTTCATGCCGCCTTGGAAACCCTTACCTTTACTGGTTCCAACAACATCAACAAACATGACTTCTTCAAACACTGAAACATCTAATGTTTGACCTGCTTCAAGTTCTGTTTCTTCTTCGAGTCGAACTTCGCGGTGGAATCGTTTTGGTGCAGTGCCCGCTTTTGCGTCGTGACCAATGATTGGCATCGTCGCACGACCTGGGCGCACATCTTCAAAACCGATTTGCACAGCGTTGTACCCATCAGTGTCTTCGGTCTTCACTTGTGTAACTACACAAGGACCCGCTTCGACGACGGTCACAGGAATGTTTGTGCCATCCTCAAGAAAGTATCTTGACATACCTATTTTTCGTCCGAGTAGTGTTTTGGACATTGTCGTCTTCCTTTACTGAAGGGTTAAGGTCAGGGGTCTTAAGACTTGACCGGAGTGACTTACGAAATGGCTGTTACGCCTTAATTTTGACAAAGACCCCAGCGGGTACAACGAGACGGTTAAGAGCTTCGATTGTTTGTGCGTTGGGGTCTGAAATATCGATGATTCTTTTGTGAGTGCGAATTTCAAATTGTTCACGTGACTTTTTATTCACAAATGTTGAACGATTGACGGTGTATACCTCGCGCCGTGTTGGCAGTGGTACAGGTCCCGCAACACGCGCACCTGTTCGCTTTGCATGATCGACGATTTCTTTCGCCGAAGCATCAAGTGCTTGGTGGTCGTAGGCTTCCATTCTGATTCGAATACTCTGCATTACTGCCTTGCTCCGTCTTCTCTGACTCACACTTGCTTGCAACACGCAAGCAATTAAAAAATACCACCCCCCTAAATAGAGGGCGAATCAGGGATTCTATCGAATCTAGGGCATACTTGTCAACGCATAACGGGCACCAATCCCCCCCCTTTTTAACCTTCCAACTCTTTGGTAAAGTGCCTTCCTATGCCAGATTTCAAATCACTCTATCTGTCCCTCATTTTGGCGTCAATTGCAGTAGCCGAACCGTACAAAAACGGCAGTGTTGGCTTCGCCCTAGACCTCCCAGAAGGTGCTTCCGTGACAGCATCCAATGCAAATCCGCCTTCATGCCTCATTAGCGGCGGTCAAGATAACAATGTGTGGCATATACGGCTCGATCGCGGGGCAAATCCAGATGGATTGAGCCCAAAAAACATCGCTCTTGAGCTCAAAAACAAGCATTCTGACCCAACTGGGACAGAGATTATCCAAAATCAAGCCGTTTATATAGGTGACGCGACGGGTCATTGGACTTTGATACAGGAAAAGGGCTCTGCTTCAGAAGCATTTTTTGGGTGGTTGGTGCTCCCTTTAAAAGGCGAACAATATATAGCCGCAAATTTGCTCACCACTGAATCTGGCTGGAGGGTGCATTCAAAGGCGATTAGCAGCATGATTGCCTCAATCACGCTTTTAGACCCTGCAGCCCTCATTCAAGAGCGGCTTGAACGCATCGAGCATTCTAGCAACCTTCTTAACTCTTTAAATGAAAGCACTTTAAGCCCCCTGCTGGCCATTGATGAATGGCGACGCATCACAATGTGGAATGAGCAAGAGCAAAAGAATCAAGATATTGGTTACCTCCACCTCGTGTGTTGGAAGGGACCACCAAGTGCGATTGAGAATTTTGATACAAGAACTGAAAGCGAGGACGCAGGACTTATTGTTTCAGTGCAATCTCGCCTAGTTTCGGATGAATCGAGAGGCATCGTCGTTGATACCATTGCCCAATTTTGGATGAGTTTTGATGGAAAACGGGAGCAGTGGAAAAAACAGACCAAGCGTTGGATGGAAGGCGCTCAAGTGATGGAGAGCGAAACCGGCATCCTGATCCCAGCCAAACTAGGGCAACCACGAACTAAGTTGCGGGTATTCAGCGAAAACCTCACGTCGATGACAATTAATGATCCGTACGAGGTTGCCATTGAATCTCCTTGGCTACCGAAGGCGCTCCACTGGGTATTGCCAGAACTCTTAGCAACACAACAGAACGCAAGTTATTTTTGGAAGACGTTTGAGAATGCTGGTGGGTTGAAACAAATTACAACTCGCATTGATCAAATCAATCGCTCAAACAATGCTATGCAAATCGATACTTCGTTTGGGGAACAAGGCGTTATCTTTGAAACTGTGCTTTCAAAGAACGGCAAGTTTCTTTCACAGAAACAAGCAGGTGGCCTTCGCATCGAACAAAGTTCACAAGCAGAACTTGAACCCATCTGGGCCCCTCGCAATCTTTGGTAACTAAGTACTTGTAAACTGTGCTGATTCAGGGCATTCGTTTAAGTTTTGCTCAACATCAACTGTAAGTTGTTTCAACTGTTCTTCCAAATAACAAAAGAGTGGCCAGTCGCGTTTGTTTGCAACTTTCAACGATTGCTTCAGCAATTGCACATCAGGTCGCTCGCCGTGCTCATCGCGCATACTTTGCAAAGAATCAAAGCGTTGTTTGCGTTGCTCAGAATAGGGCTCTGCAACTTCAATTGAATGCACCATGTGAACAATGTCTTGTTCGATTGCACTTGGCACTGCGTACGCCTTCCTCGCATGTTCAATGGAAAGCACATCGAGGTCAAGTCGCAAGTCCGCAGAAACTGTAACTGTATTGGTGAGTTCAATACCAAGCCAGTTGCTCATCCATTCTTCCATCACGACGTCGTATCTTGCACCTCCAAGACCATGCACAAACAAATCTGCAAAGCCAATTCTTGCGAGTGCAGTCAATAGAAGGGCTTTGGGGTACATCCCGTTTGGCGTATCCCATATCGGAAACTCTCTACTTCCTAACATCGCAATTTCGGCTTCCGGATAATTGAATGCCGCTCTGTTGTACGCATCTCTACAGTCAGATTCGCGTACCCTCATTGCGTCAATGAACGTTTTCCCAA
>JAKVBR010000160.1 GCA_022447165.1 Phycisphaerales bacterium
AATTGCGGCGTTACAACCAACAGCGTTACAAGTCCGTGGGGACCGACTTTCTGGCGTCGTCCTTCCGATGCTCCCTAGAGCATCTGATGTCAAAATTAATGCTTTAAGAGCAGACGCATGGACAATTGATGACACGAAAAGATTGCTACTCAATGAAGACATCATCGTTTCAATTGGCGGCTTTGCGTTTGAAGCAGAAAAAGCCGTGTGCTGGATTAACCGATTTGACACGGACGCAGGAACCGTTTCTCAGATTGTTGTCTATCTGCCTTCCTTTTCAAAAACATCAAGAGTGCAATCGATGTCTGCAGAAGGAAAAAATCTTCTGGTTTACGGAAGCACCCTTGGGGCCGTGACACTCGATGTTGCCCTCCTTCAAAAGAATGCAAAGGCAAAGGAACAATCGCTTAACAGAACTGCAGAGGGGAGACTTGAAGGTTTCATCGCTGGACTCTTGCAAGAACCTCAACAATTGACGAATCATCCCCAAGTGGTTGTCACTGAATCATCAGCAATTGATGAGTTTGATGAGACGATAACTGTTGAGTTACCGAAGGGTAACCAACCATGGCTCAAAAGTGAAGAGAGTTTCATATCACTTGGCGCTGACGCAGTTGAACTACAAACAAGTGATGTTGAAAACACCATAACGCTCAATGGAAACGTTCAACTCGCATTGCACTCTCCAGAATCGAACGAAAATTTAGACATGAGTGCAACCAATGGTGTCATCTTCATGTCACCTGGTTCTGTAAGAGACATCGCATCTGGTGAGATCGATACAACTAACATACTTGGCATTTACTTAGAAGGCAACGTAGTCATTCATGCTGCCTACAGCCAATATCTAGTCCGTGCACCACAAATGTATTATGACTTCACCACTGGCAAGGCAACGATGGTTGAAGCCGTACTTCGCACGTACATTAAGGAAGGGCGCATGCCGCTCTACATCCGCGCTGATGAGTTAAAACAAATCGCAGAGAACGCATGGGTCGGAAATGGCATTCAAGCTTCTACAAGCTCATTTGCAACACCCGACTTAGCCATCGGTTCTGAAACGATGGAAATCACACAAGATGCAAATGGCGACACTTACATCAAGAGTGAAGGCAATGAACTTCGTTTAGGCGGCACACCAATCATGTACTGGCCAACATACGAAGGCAAAGCTGGAAAAATACCACTCCGCAGAGTTCGCCTCGGTGGATCGAATCAACGAGGTGTTGCGATTGAGACTCGCTGGGATTTGTATACGTTGCTTGGTAAAGATAGTCCAGCTGAAGTATCCGCTAATTTAAACATCGATGGATATTCAAAACGAGGCGTAGGCGCTGGATTAGATTTTGAGTACAACGTCAATAAGAATGTCGGCACTTTAGACCTTTACTTGTTGTCTGATTCTGGCACTGAGAAGACGAGTTCTGGAAGAAGAATCAATGTTGATACTTCAGAACGTGGATATGCACTATGGAAAAATTCAGTTCGCCCAACTGAGAACTGGCTCCTTCAAATGCAAGCGAGTTATATCAGTGATGACACATTTATCTCCTCTTGGCGTCGCGAAGAATATCGAACAGAACTTGAATATGAAACGAGCTTTTACTCAAAGTATCAAGAAGATACTAGCGCGTTCACGATGCTTGCTAAAGACAACATAAACGACTTTATCTCAAACGATTGGTTACTAGCATCACGTCAGTACACAGTTGACAAGTTGCCTGAAATTGGCTTTTTCAATTACGGGACAAGTTTCTTAGACGGGCATCTGTCTTGGAGTACAGAACTTCGCTTTATGCGAGAGCGAATGCAGTTCCAGCCTGGAACACCAAGATCTGTAGGTTTACGGGCAGCAGCATTTGCATTTCCAGATGGCACGCTTCTTGCGAACACACAGCAAATCGATGCACCGCTCATCAGCCAAGGACTCAACACGCAGTATCAAACTCGGTTTGTCACCAGACAAGAACTTGCGATGCCATTTAATGTCGGCGCATTCCAACTCACGCCATTTGCGAGCATTCAAGCTACCTTCGGCATTGATGAAGATAACGCAGCGAGCAATTCGGATGACCCTTATGTTCGTTCAGTCGGCATTAGAGCCTCAACACAATTGCAACGTGTGTATAACGACGTCGAGAGTGAACTGCTTGATCTCCATCGATTGCGGCACGTCATCGAGCCATACGCAACGATTTGGAATGCAGAAAGCAACATCGACCCAATGGCACTCCAGCAATACGATGGATTCATTGACAACCTCTCTGTCGGAACAGCGATGTGGGTTGGTGTCCGCAATCGTTTGCAAACGTATCGAGGCGGTCCAGGCCGTTGGTATGAGGTTGATTGGCTTTCCATTGACACAGCATTCATCTTTGCAAATGATGGCGCAACGCAGCGCTACGACAACCCTCAGTTCTTTGATTGGAGGCCAGAACTTTCTTCCATCAGAGACGCCGCAATTGCCACAGGCAAATGGGAATACAGCGACAGCGTCACATTTATTGGACAAGGCACATGGGAACTTGATGGAGGCACCTTCTCTCGCGGTTCAATCGGTGCAGAGATAGACCATGGCAGAGATATGCGTACATACATCGAGTATCGTGAACTTGCTGTGTCAGATGACCAATATCTCACCCTTGGAATGCGATATAACTTGAACAAACGATACTCATTCTTCTTTAGACCATCATGGAATTTCCGTATTGATGACTTTCAGTCACTGGGCTTGAACATCACTCGACACTACCCTGAGTTTGACCTCATTGGACGCGTCTCTTACAACGCGATTCAAGACGAGACAAGATATGGGCTCCGAATGAACCTTAAGAAGTATTAATCTGACGATACTTGCTTGAAGAGTTGTTCAAGTTGATCAATCGAAAGTGTTGACGGTCTCGCATCTTGAGAAACATTATCAGGTAGCGCTGAACCCCTTCCAAGAATCGTACCAATCTGTTTTCGCCGTTTCGCAAAGAGTGAAGTAACAAATGTTGCGAACTCGTCGTCATCGATGTCATTTGTTTCGTGTTTCGGTAAAAGCGCAACGCAAGCACTCACGACCTTTGGCTGTGGCCAGAAACACGAAGGAGGCGCTTTGGTAATGAGAGAGACATCAGCAAGCCGTTGAATCAAAATAGAAAGCACGCCCCAATCCTTGCTGTCAACGGCTGCGAGGAGTCGCTGAGCAACTTCATATTGGATCGTCACGAATTGCCCTTCGCAGTTTTTGCAACTCGTCAACAACTCAACCATCAACGGGCTTGCGACTTGATACGGTAAATTTGCTACAAGTTTAAATGGGCGTTCATCAATTGCTGAGAGGACTTCAGGATTCAATGTGCGTTTTGACATGCAGTCACCCCGAACAAGCGTAATTTTTTCACCGAGTCGCTCTTCGATAAGATCTGCGAGACCTACATCAAGTTCGCATGCAATGACCTCGCACCCTCGCTCAACGAGTGTTTCAGTAAGCGTCCCCGTACCTGGCCCAATCTCAAGAACGACATCTCCGTCTG
>JAKVBR010000161.1 GCA_022447165.1 Phycisphaerales bacterium
TGGATGTCTTGTACTGTGCCAGTGACATTAGAACCATGAGCAACTGCAATAAGTTTTGTGTCTTGTGTAATTGCGTTTTGAACATCAACTGGATTGACAATTCCAGTTTCTGAATCTGCTTTAACTACCGTGAATGTGATGCCATACTCCTTCAACATGTGAAAGGGTCTAAGCACGGAGTTGTGAGCCATTGCAGTTGTTACAAAATGGCATGGTTCTTGGTTCGTTAAACAGTGTGACGCAATGCCAAAGATTGCAAGGTTGAGCGCATCCGTGCAGTTGCACATGAAGATGCACTCGTAAGAGGTAGCATGGACTAATTCACACAAGGCCTCTCTGCATTCATCGAGTATTGCTGAGCCGAGTTGCGCTTGCTTGTATGCACCTCGGCCAGGACTTGCACCGCAATGTTTCTGGTACGAAACCATTGCTTCGACTACTTCATCTGGTTTAGGGAATGAAGTTGCTGCGTTGTCAAAATAATGTTGCATGGTTGTAAACAGTTAGACAGTGAGTGGCTCAAACGGCAAGTCGTGGGCTTCAGCGACTGGCAAGTTTGTCAGCGTGCCTCTATTGGTGTTGATTGCGTTTGCAAAGTGATGGTCAACGCTTGCAAGTTTGTCTGCACTTGATGAAGCAAGTTTGCGTACCCATGGCATTGTCGCATTTGTCAATGCTTGCGTTGACGTTCGTGCAACTGCGCCAGGCATGTTGCCAACGCAGTAGTGAACGACGTCCTTGACGGTGTAGATTGGATCGGAGTGTGTAGTGACTTTTGCAGTTTCCACACAACCGCCTTGGTCAATCGCGACATCAACAATCACTGAACCAGGGTTCATATAATCGAGGTCCGTTTCGCTCACTAAACTCGGTGCTTTCGCTCCGGGAATGAGCACAGCGCCGATGACTAAGTCGGCCCACGCAAGATGTTCGCGTATGGCTTCAGGGTCTGAGAAGATTGTCCTGCAATTTGAAGGCATCCATTCATCGAGATGCCTCATGCGATCAATGTTAATGTCCATGATGACGACGTCAGCGCCCATGCCCGCAGCAACTCGTGCTGCACATGTGCCGACTACTCCACCTCCAAGCACGAGCACTCTGCCAACATCAACCCCCGGCACACCGCCAAGCAGTATGCCTCGGCCACCTTGCGGGCGTTCTAGATATTTTGCACCTTCTTGAATTGAGAGCTTGCCTGCAATCTCACTCATCGGTGTGAGCAGGGGCAGTGTGCCGTGATCATCGGTAAGCGTTTCGTAAGCGACTGAAATGCATCCGCGTTCTAAACAGCCCAGTGTAAGGTCCTTGTCAGCAGCGAAATGGAAGTATGTGAAGACGGTTTGACCATTTTTGATCAGGGCAACTTCTTGGGGCTGTGGCTCCTTCACCTTCACGATCATGTCAGCTACAGCCCAGATATCTTCAGCAGTTGGCAAGATCGTTGCCCCAACTGCTTCATACATCGCATCGTCATATCCACATCCCATCCCAGCACCTGCTTGGATGTAGACATCGTGCCCATCCTTGGTGAGTATCTCAGCACCAACGGGGCGTAATCCAACACGATATTCATCTTTTTTGACTTCAGTAGGGACACCGACGATTGTCATGAACAAACTCCTTCTTTCTCTAGGATTGTGACATGATATCGCATTCCGAGAAAACAAAACAGGGAGTGCCCATCATTTGGTACACTCGCACATCCTAGGACCATTTATGGTCTCTTTTGAGAGGAATTTATGAAGTCGAATCAATCAATTCTCTGTTTTTGCATCTTACTTTTTGGTTCATCAGTCCTACTTGCTGGACCACGAGAAGAGGTCATTAAAGAATTAAATCAATCCTCCTCTGTTGCGAGTAGTGATGGCGCGAGTTCTTGGAAGCAGTTCTTCGAAGCATGTATAGATATAACTCCACCACCTACGGCGATGAGTGACTCGTTCAACATGAGCACCGTTTGGCCGGGGATGGAAATGTGGGAAGAGGTCTCAACATGGACTGAACAAAATGAGCACATTGAAGTCGCATTTGCTGAAGCAGCAAAGCGAGCAATCATCGGATTGCCGTATGGCAGCGAACATGTTCCTGTGAACTTTAGAGATGCAGGCGTTTATGCTGAAATTGGTGTTGATGACAGGTTGCACGCTTTTGATTTTGCGTATGTCGAAATGGTTGAACTTGCATGTCTTTGTGCAACAGCAGAAATGTATCGCCTGTTTGAAATTGGCGAATATGATCGAGCGATTCAACTCATGATTTCAGAGTTTATTGTGCTTCGAAAGTTCTGCGATCGTGAGTTTTTGAAAGAGCAACTAACCTTTATGCCTCTGCTTGGCGACGCGCTTGAAAATGCACGCGACATGTTCTATCGCTACAAGGACAACTTATCTGCGATTCAGTTTAGAGCGATTGCAATGGATGGCATTCCAAATCTAGAGACAGATGCAACAAGTTTGCTGATGCCAGAAGGTGACCGAATTGTTGGGAAAGCGCTTTTGCTCGAGTTGTTTGGTGGAAACGGTGTTGCAGATCCTGCGAAGTTTAGAGAAGTACTGACCGACATTCAGTCAGATCAAGAACCGTTAGCAAGAGCAGGTGCCGCAAGGTACTGGGAGTCGATTGCACTAGTTCATCGCGGACGTGACGATTCAATTGCACGACTCAACAAAATCTATGACGATTGGTGGAGGCGCTGGAAGATGCGTTCGTTCCATCCCCAACTCAAAATGGATTCAGAGTTAGAAAAATCGAACCCTGTCAAATATGCTGCAGTCAGCATGGTTGTGAGGGACATCGAAGAGTTGTTCGCTCAACGGGATCTGCTCACAGTCGAGATTAACGGGACGGCTGTTTCTGCAGCACTTTGTGGTTACTTCAATCATTACGGCAAGTATCCATCACATCTCAAAAAGATGTACGCTCAACTGCTTCATCGTAAGAGTAATGTCGATGCGCTTCATTCGTTGCCACTGAGAACAGACTCAGATTGGGAACTCTATGCCTTCCCTGCAGGTCCATTCCACTACAGAGCGCTCGACAAGAATATAAAAATCGAAACCATACGCGGCAATGTCTCTGTGAATAAGGGGCAGTGCCTTCTGTATAGCGTCGCAATTGACGATGAAGACAATCGTGGTCTTAACTCGGGGCAAGATTTAATTCTGTGGCCACCGCTGAAATCACTTGAACGCAACGCAGGCCTTTTGGAGTAGTTTGGAATCATTAGACATGTCATCAATTGAAAACGTTGTCATCATTGGCAGTGGTCCAGCGGGTTGGACAGCAGCAATCTATGCAGCACGTGCAGACCTCAATCCAATCGTGTATGTTGGCGTACCAAAGACGAGCCCATCGATTGTGTTGCCGGGTGGGCAACTCATGCTTACAACAGAAGTTGAAAACTATCCGGGGTTCCCAGATGGCGTGACTGGTCCAGAGATGATGAGCGCCTTTGAGAATCAAGCAAAACGATTTGGAACGCGG
>JAKVBR010000162.1 GCA_022447165.1 Phycisphaerales bacterium
TCAACTTCATCGTGAAGTATAAACACGAGCTGAACATCAATCCTAATCTCATTGGTTTAGTGGGGTATTCATCAGGTGGACATCTCGCTGTCTTGACAGCATATTCTGCTAACAATGAAATGATGCAAAACATGCTTGGTCAACATACACTCAAAGGTTCAATTAAGTGTATTGCATCAATCAATGGTGCAGTTGTTCCAAAGTACTTGCCACGGCAATACAAACAAAGAGCCTTAGATTGGTCTGGTGCTGAGAAAGAGCGTGAAATGGAATTCATTTTTCCTGCGACCTATTTGGACGAAAATGATCCCCCAGTTTATTTACTTTCAGGCAAAGAGGACCAAGTCGTACCAAACCGACTTGCAAGGCAATTCGCAGGGTTGTTGAAAAGGCGCGATGTCAAACATACTTTTCAAACCATTCAAAAAACAGGTCATCTCATCAGTGAACCATCGCATTATTTAGATTTACTTAAGTTTGTTGATCAGCAACTTGAGGGGAACGCATATCAGATACTAGCAACTCAAAGTCAGGGTGAAAGTAACTCGATGGAGTGAAGCATCTCGTAAAGCGGGTCTCGGTGCACATTGACTGTTTTGGTTGGGCCAAGAATTTTAAAGAAGACGCGCTTTGTGGGTTGTTCTAATACCACAATAATCATCGTGTGGTCTGGCTTATGCCAAGCAGCACCTGCACCCATGTACTCTCCACGAAAAGCAACTTGAGTAGCGCTTAAGCCCTGAAATGTAATCTGTTCGACAACTGGCGTGACTGGAGCGCCTTCAAAATCTCTAAACTGGCTATTCCATCGAACGATGTTGTCTTCAATATTTCCACCTTCACCTGCTTCAAATTCCGAAATCGAGAGTAGCGCTGGCTCACTTGACTCTACCGCAGGCAAAATGTAGTTTGATGCGGTGAACGTCGAGCGAGGAGGGGTCCAGATCCAACTCACTGGTTTTGATGCAGTGAATTCAGTTAATGAGATGACTGATTCATCTTCAGGCGGCACGACCGTATATATTGAGGTGTAATCTTTTCGGTTTTCTTCTTCATCAAGAAAACTGGACTTACTCGATTGGTCATTGCTTACTGCTTCAGCATCTTCCTGATTCGTCTCAGCGCCAGTGATAGATTCATTTTCTTTGTGCGGGTCCGCAGAACACCCAAGTAAAGTAAGAGAGGTGATTGATAAGATTAGAAAACGGTTCACAAGAAAGGTCTCAGAATACATGAGTAATTGAGATTATCGTCTTTATGATGACACGGCAAACAAAAAAATAACCAAGTTCATTTTAAAAATAAAAGATTTATTGCCCTCCAAACAAGATAGTCTAATCACACCATAAAGACCTGCCATGTTTTGATGCATTTTTATACCATATGAATGATGTCACATAAACTTACGCATTTAAATGAACAAGGCGAAGTAACAATGGTGGATGTTTCTAACAAAGAAGTTATGTACCGTGTCGCGACTGCTTCCGCCACCTTTTCTGCATCAAAAAAGACAATTGACAAGGTCATGACAGGAACACTCCCTAAAGGAGAAGCATGCTCAGCTGCGAGAATTGCAGGTATATTGGCAGCAAAAAATACAGATAAACTCATTCCACTCTGTCACACGCTTCCTATTGAGCATGTTGATGTTTCCTTTAAAAGATCATCACCAACTTCAATCGATGTTGTTGCTTCCGTAACAGTTCAAGCAAAAACAGGTGTTGAAATGGAAGCGTTGTCGGCTGCCACAACTGCTGCTCTTACACTCTGGGACATGACTAAGGCAGTTGATAAAAATCTTACGATTGAAAATGTGGTGTTGAATAGTAAAACTAAAACACGAATTACATAGATTTTACAACGTTGATAAAGTCACAAATTTTTTCTGGGCATTTTTCTCCACGCTGAATTTCAACGCCTGAACTGACGTCAACAGCAGCAGGTCGAATGTTTGATATAACGTTACTTACGTTACTGGAATTGAGACCTCCAGCGACGATAAGACCATCACGAGAAGGCGCTAGGGATTGCACCACTTCATTTAAATTAAAGGGTCGCCCCATTCCACCATCAGAACCATCAATCAGCACACCTTCAATTGGAGCATTTCTCCATTGATTATAAGTGCTCATATCCCACTTAAACGCTTTGATTACAGGGCAGGGCGCTGACTGAATCTCATCTACAGATTCACTTCCGCAGAATTGCAACATGCCTGGCCAATCTTCAAAATCACTTAAAGTGGGGTAATCCTTAACGACAGCGACTGGGAGTACATAATCTGGGAGTTGCAAGAGTAAACGATCTGCTAACTCACGCGATATGTAGCGCGGCGATTCCTCAACAAACATGAATCCAATAGCATCTGCGCCAGCTCCAACAGCAACATCAACATGCATCTCATCTGTAAGCCCGCAAATCTTCACAGAAGTATTGTCTGAATTAAAGAAGGAATGAGTCATCTTGCTTCCTTTACTAACTCTTCAACTAATGAGCGATGCTTATCAGCGAATTTATCTTGATATTGATCTATGACAGCCCTTCCTCTATCTTTTAGACCAAGTGTACGGACGTACTTTGCTGCTAAAAGCAATGCGATGTCTTTTGCATCATCTGAATCTGCCCAATGTTTTAAATAGAGTTCGAGGACTTGACATCCTTCTTCTGTTTTGTTGTTTGAAATGAGCCAGTTTCCTAACAGAACAACTGCTTGTTTATCCAGTTTAAAAGATTTGTAAGCAACAATCGCTTCTTCTAACTTAGTGTATGCCTCTTCGTACTGATGTTTTGCTATGCAATCTGAGATCGTAGCTCTAACTATTTCTTCTTCAGTTAATGGTTCTGCTAGGGTGCTTTTCTCACTCACTGATTTCGCAACGACTTTGGCATATGTACGCCTTCGCTTGAGTTGTAACAGTAAAGTTGGTAGGTCATATTCTGAACTTGGTACAACTTTTGATTTTAACAGTGCGAATGAAACTGAAAACCCAATGAAGTATCCACCTAGGTGGACAATCCAAGCCGTGGGTTCACTGTTAACTCCAAGTGAATTTGAAATCAATCCAAACGTATCAATCATGACAAAGAATAAAACGAAGAGCACACTTGGGATTTGTATAAATCCAATAAGAAAGAAAACGAACAAGACTCGTATGTGCGTTTTTGGAGCAAGAACGAGGAAGGCTGCGGTCACTGCACAAACTGACCCAGAAGCACCAATGACCGGTGCAATCGAAAAGAGCGTGTGCATAAATCCACAGATCGCTCCTGAGAGTAGATAGAAACTAAGGAATCCAAGGTGTCCAAAGCGGTCTTCAACTGCTTTTCCAAATGGCAATAAAAAAATCATGTTCCCAATCACATGAAACCAACTGCTGTGTAAGAATTGATATGTAATCAGGGCGTACCAATGAAAATGAGAACTAGAAAGTGAACACTGATCAATCAATTGAGCCGTGGATTGAACGA
>JAKVBR010000163.1 GCA_022447165.1 Phycisphaerales bacterium
TGGTTTCGCCGACTGCACTGTCAAGTGGGGCCATGACTCTTCGGTGGCTTGGTGTAGTACCTAAGAACCTCGCTTCTGCTTGAAGTCGTAATGCTTCAACAATCTGGTCTTGGTCGACATCAGGGAGTGTTGTCGTTCTGCAGACAGATTGGGATCCGGATAGAACCGCGTAAATTTGATCTGGCTCATGACTTTCAATGAGCGATTCAAGGGATGCATCTTCATTTACTTCCACAGTCTCAATGATTGTTGGAATGCCACTATTTCGATTGACGAGCATGCATCTCCAAAGAGAACCAACTCGCTGCGTTATAAGCAGCGTTGCATCGTTAGTTGAGTTGAGATTTGGGGTGTTCATTGCTCTCTATATTCCAATATCGTCACAGGTATGGTAGAACGGTCGACAATCGCGATTATTTCCTGTTCTATACCACTTCCTTCGGCTTTTCCAACGCTAGATATGGTGTATACATTGCTTTTTGTGTCAAAGAGACTAGTTAAGAATTGCACCATAGATGGTTCAATGCCTGGAATTGCTAAGAAGTCGACTGGATTTGAGATTCCACCAGCATTTTGAGCTCTTAAGTACAGCAATTCTTCTACAAGGCGGTTCCTCTCAGGGAAGAGGCGGTAGAGTAACTCGGATGAAATTGTGTTGATATTGATGCGTCCTGGTGGAGCTTCAAACTGGTCATAAAGCATGCATTCGTTAAATACCATTCGGAGTTGTTCTTCATTTAGATTCGTCACGCCTTCAGCATTGCCAGATAAC
Source organism: Phycisphaerales bacterium (assembly GCA_022447165.1). Taxonomy (GTDB): domain Bacteria; phylum Planctomycetota; class Phycisphaerae; order Phycisphaerales; family SM1A02. The sequence continues at coordinate 773 of JAKVBR010000163.1, forward strand.
GTTCTGAGCGTTTGGGTGAGCAATGTAGAAAGTTCAGCCCCATCAGTTTGTACATAATTCTGAAGGGCTTCAGCTTGGAAGGGGTCTACGCCAAGTCTAAACTGAATGGTTTCCAAGTCAATGGTTTTCAGATTCATTCTTGGTTCGCCGCTTTCAGTTGCCCCTCCATCCACCGAACTTGTTGTTAGCATGGATGCCCAACCACCCATGAGATAACCATCTGGTTCATCCCATGGCAAACTGTCGCCTGCATCATCTTCATTTGGATCAAGTCGATTGTCTAAATCCCAATCTTCGCCTCGAACATCATCTGGCATGACGCCAGCGATAAGTTCTAGTTCTGGAATTGAGCGAATACGACCATTCCTTGGCTCGTATGAGGTTTGCAAACTTGTGTAGTAATCACGTTCAACGCCAAGTGTGCGAGGTTCATCATCTTCATCTTTCCAGTCTTGTATCGCTTCAAGTACACCGAAGGCGAGGTCATCGATTACCAAAATGAATATTGAATCGTCATCGGAGTTGATGTTAAATTTGCTGTGTTCGTCCAAAGGACCCGCCCAATCTTGTCCCTCAACTTGGTGGCGGATGTCCCATGTAGCAATTCCGGCGGTGCCAGTCGCAACATACTCCATGTCTGTAACCATTGCAAAGGAGTCACCCATTACTGGTCTAATGGTATGGTCGCTCATCACTGCGATGGTTGATTCAACGCCTGCTCTTGCAGCCCATCGTGCTTGGATACGGTCTCTCACTTCAATACCTTGAAGTGCTTGACGCTGTGCAAAAATTTGAATAGACGATGTAACGATTGCAGCAATGCCAAGAGCCCAAAGGGCAATGACAATAACAGAACCTCTTCTTGAATATTTTATACTCATGGGTTGCCGTTTCCAATACTGCTTGAATCACCCCCGCTAGGTTTAGGTTGTCCACCTCCACTAGGTATTTCATATTGATTGCCATCAGGATCAGTGATTATGATTGGTTTATCATTTTGCCCACCGCCGCCAGTACCACCGCCGCCAGTACCACCAGAGCCATCTTCTTCTTCAGAGCTATTATCCTCTCCTGAAGACTCACCATCTTCACCGCCAAGACCTTCTCCATCTCCACTTCCTTCAGTGCCTTCAGCTTCTGTAGGAACGTGTAAATCATCTGGCATCATGACTCTGTCGATAGGCACAATAGTCCTGAGTGTCACAATTGGGGCATACAACTCACCGTAATATTCCATGCCTGTTGATTTAACGGTAATGCGAAGTGCGTGTGGCAACCCAAGTTCGTCGGAATCCCAATCAGGAAACCATGAAAAACCATCGTATGCTTCTAAATCTAGTGAAATGATTCCATCTGCAATCGGTGTGACTATTCCACCTCCGACTGGATTGTCATCGAGAATGGCATCCCGACGTTTCCATAGCGCGCTGCTGATGTCGTTGTCCTCAATGCGAAACTGAGTTTCATATTCAAGGCCTTCACCGTTAAAGTCAATTTCCTTGTTCGCGCGGACATTGCCGTTAAACACAAGCAATTCATCTTTGTTGACATTATCGCCTTGGAATCGTCCTGTGCCGTCAGTGATTAGCACTCTTGTATCGAACAAGTCGCCCCTTCGTAGTGTTGATATGACTTCCTTGCGCAAATCCTTCAGTGCCGCATCGCATCTCGAGTAGGCTTCAAGTCGTTGCCGGCTGACCGATTTTGCTGAACCGAGTTGTGAAAGTGAAGTTGTGATTCCGCCAAGCACGATGACAGCCATCATGCCCGCAACCATCAATTCAATCAGTGTGAATCCGCGACGTGTCATTGGTTGTTCGCCTCGAGTTCTTCCCAGTACCTAAGTTCTCGGTCGATGGGTTCTGCAGGGACACGTTCTACAGGTTCTTCGCCGTGGCGTTTGGAGATGACTGTTTCCATTTCGATTTCATAAGTGCTTGTAGCGCCTTGCCAGCCAATAATCGTTTTGATGTAAAAGGGGGAGAACTCATTTTCATCTTCAAGTTCAATGTCATATGTGTACTCATGAAATGGCGGATCAAAACGCCCTCTGAGCGGATATGATTTTGCATATTCTTCAGGTCCCACAACAAGAAGCATTGAAAGTGTTTCATCAGCAAGCCAACTTGCAGTGATTTGTTTTTCTGCGTTAGTTTGTCTAGCAAGAGAACGGCTGCTCATTGAGATAACAACACCAAGCCCAACAGCAAGCATTGCTGAACCAATGATGACATCAATCAGAGCTACGCCGCGTCTTCTTACCATTCGTCTCGTCCTCTACCTTCAGCATCCAAATCAATTGGGATTAAGATTGGCTCACCGATTCCGTCCATCATGACAGAAGGCCCCATTGCATGCGAAGGTAATGAGATGTTAACGGTATGGTCATCCCAGTGGATGACAGTTTCGATCAAGGGTCTAGATTCCCCAGGTATAGCAGTAATTGGCCATTGTGAAGTATCAGTCAATTCGCCATCAGTATATAGAAGTACATTCTCAGATTCGATCCACGATGGAATTGTAACTGGAGGGGTAAGTGGGTCGTTATGCCAATAAAATTCATCTTCATGTTCACGCTTGATCAATAACTCAAACATCTTTGAGTGACTATCGAAACGATATCCTACTGGGCGATTGCTCGTCGAA
>JAKVBR010000164.1 GCA_022447165.1 Phycisphaerales bacterium
GAGTTCTCAGGCAACGCATACTTTACTACGTGTGATTACACCAGTTTCGACACCTCTATGGTGCTGTATGAAGGCAACTGTGGAAACCAAGTCACCTGCAATGGTGATGGTGAAGGTGGAAACGATTGCCAAGCGTATTACTCATCATTTGAATACGATGTCACAGAAGGTGAAACATACTTCATACGAATCGGTGGCTGGCAAGGCGCAACTGGCTCGGGAACACTCACTATCGAGTAACATCAACGCATGCTAACACTCCTATGCATCTCACTGATTGCACAAGACGTTGGTGCGCAATCATTTTCTGAGAGTGAGTGGCAAATCATTCGTTCGTTGAGTCCTGCAGTTTTACAAAAAGATGCAACGAACGCTTTTGAAACAAACAAAGAAGCAGCGACGCTAGGGCAGCACCTCTTTTTTGATAAGCGGCTTTCTTCTAATGGAGAAGTTTCTTGCGCTACGTGCCATATTCCAGAAAAGTATTTTACAGATGGTCTTAGTGTTTCTCAGGGGATCAAGCCCCTCGATCGGAACGCGCCGTCAGTCTTGAACGCTGCACATCAACGTTGGTTTTTTTGGGATGGAAGAACAGACACGCTCTGGGGACAACCCATTCAAACGATTGAGCATCCAAGTGAAATGAATATGAGCAGAAGCGAAGCGCTTAGCATTATTCAACAAGATGATGTGCTGCATAAACAGTGGAACAATGTGTTTGGCGCGATGGAATCGCGAACCGAAGATGAAAACGCAGCGATGCTTTCCAAATCTATTGCAGCGTACATCACCTCACTATCTGCAGCAAATGCTCCTTTCGATGCGTTTGTGAATGGAGACAACAGTGCAATTTCGGAATCCGCGAAGAGAGGTCTGCATTTCTTTATTACAGATGGAGGTTGTCTGCGGTGCCACTTCGGCCCTTGGTTTACAGATGGCTCATTCCACTCGGTTGGTGTGCCACCCTTAAATGGCGGGCCATTGAAAGATAGTGGCCGTTATGGGGCCATAGACCAACTCAAACAAGCTGAGTTTGGCGCTGGTAGCGAGTTCAGCGAAGACAAGAACGGGATGCGTGCAACGATTACGAAACACATTGCAAAGCGTAAGGATGACTGGGGCGCATTCCGAACTCCGAGTTTGCGAAATGTTGCGAAAACTTCGCCATTCATGCATGCAGGACAACTTGCAACTCTTGATGAAGTCATCGAACACTACTCGACTCTCGAAAACTTTGTGAGTGCTGATCACCACCGTGAAACGATTCTCATTCCTTTGAATATGACTGAACAGCAGAAAGAAGATCTCAAAGCGTTTCTAGAAACGCTCACTGCACCCCTTCCGGATGAAGCACTTCTTACGGATCCAAGACAAGTGAATCTTGAGCACGCTCAATAGTATGACCGTTGTTGATGTCAAAATATAGTTCCCACAGCCCTGGCATGCTCAAGAGCATTCCAGTTGTTTTGTAACTTCCATCTTCCTGCAAAGTCGTAACAGGGTCTGTCATCATGCCATGACCATGTTCAGGCATTGCTGCGTCAACACGCAAGGCTTCGATACGGCCTCCACCCTCAATTGTTGTGGTTAACTCAAACACTTCGTTCAGTGGCATTTCCGATGGACTAGGAGAAAACGTCACTCTATATGTTCCTTTATTACTAACGATCGAATATGGTGGCGGGTTTTTTGCTCGCGTCCAATGTCTTCCGCGACCAAACGTTGAAAGCCAAGAGCCATCTCGATGGTACGATTGCGCTCGATGGTTCCCCCAGTCCACTACGACAATTGTTCCATCATCAAGAATGGTGATACCTGCTGGTTTTAACATCTGGTAATACTCTATTCCCTTTTCACCAAACGTTTCAATCAGTTCACCCTCTGGCGAGAACCGTTTAATGTGACTTGCCCCAAAATCGGAGCAAAGCACATTCCCATTTTTTTCAATAGCAATACCGCTTGGTTCAATGAAGCCCTGAATAATTTGTTTAACTTCAAAGTCGGGTATTGAGAACTGAACAACTTTTTCACCTACGGCATCAACTGACCACATCGATAAACCATCAGGAGAAAATGCTACTGAGTGCGAGAGTGGATAGTAATTATGCCCCACTTGCTGAACTACGTTTCCCTTAAATTGCTGAGCAGTTTGGAACTTCACCATACCAGGCCTTTGCTTCATCCGACTTTCTGGATCATGTTCAAATGCAAAGGACTTTATGAAACCATCACCGCGAACCTTGATTTCATTTTCTCCTAACCAAAAACCATCAATCCAATTGAATTGATGTGGAGCATCTCCCTCGCCTCCAAATCGTGTAAGTTCGATTGGAACTTCAAGTCCTGTTCTTAGTAGATACAGGTCACCCATTTCGGGCTCTGCAACGAGAATCAAGTCTCCGCGGGAATCAATTTGTTTACCAAAGTGAGCAACATTTGAAACAAGTGGCCGAGGATCTGGGTCACCTTCACCCATTTCAAAAATTTGAATTCGGCCTTCAAATCCCTCACAAATGAGTATCTTGCCGTCATCTGAAACATCAACTGAATTTGGATAATGCAGTTTGCCTTCACCCTCATGTGGCAACAGCGCGTGTACGCCCCACTTTCCAATGAAGTTACCGTCGTTGTCGTAATGTCGAATAGAGTGTTCTGTGATATCTGGCACAATCCAGCCGTCCTCCACTTGGCAAGGGACACCAATCTTTCGTATGTCATTACCAAGCCAATCTGGATATTCGGGCAGTTCGTAAGTGAATTCACCTCCAGCATATGGAACGGTTGTCACCAACATGGGGTTTTCTGTACGAACCGTTTTTAATCGGATTCCAGAAGCGTCCAACACGCTAATTTCATCTGCAAGACGATCAGCAACAGCAATCGTCCCATCTGGTAGCCAGACGGCATGAACGGGCTCATGGAATCCCTCAATTTGAGTCACAAACTTGCCTTGAGGCGCTGCTAAAACAGTTGAAATGAGTATTGAAATGAGCATGTGTACATCCTATCTATGAATAGCTTGAAGCGGTTGATTGTTCTTTAATTCGCTTAATTTGCCCATTCTGATGCACGAATCCAAAAAAATACATGCCACAAACCCCTTTTTTACAAGTGTTTACACGGGCTTAGAATTTTCCTGCTATTTATTTTTCCCATTTTTGTCACGAAGGGGGGTTGACCTCTATTGGTTTATAGGTCAACACTTGTTGACACATCGAGCCCTACGGTGTGGAGTTATAGTTTGAGGGCGTAAGAAACTGCTTTAACACATCCTTCATCACCGATAAGTAAACAAAGGAGATCATTATGTCTGAAGGAAACAATTGTTGTACAACAAAAAAATGCTGCTCAAGCAAAGGTAAATGCATTTTCATGCTTTGTCACTTGCTGCTACTTACT
>JAKVBR010000165.1 GCA_022447165.1 Phycisphaerales bacterium
GGCATGTCGCCCATGACAAAGACATCAGGTGCTCCGCGCTTCACACCTGCAGTGAGTGTGATAAGAAAATCAAGTGGGGCATGAATGGTGCTGTCAAAACCAAGCACCATTTCTGCAGCAGTATCACCAACGAGTAGTGTCGGGATGCCCGCTTTTGCCATCAGCCGTGCAGTGGTTGCGTCATAGCATGTTAAACATGCCCACTTCTCGTTCGCTCGAGACCACTTTTGAATTGACCTCAGTGTCACTTTGCGTTCTTTAGAGTGCGGCGTCGCAACGGGCTTCGTTTCAATTGTCTTCTGTTCATTCATGGTTATTACGCAGTATAAATAGAGTTTAAGTTAAATCCCAATAAATCTCGTGCAGATTGATTTTGCACGACCAATATCGTCCGTTCCGTGGACTAAAACGCGTCCATCCTCAAAACATGTAAGCGTGATTGGCTCACCATGATCGCCAAGTTCTTCATTCAGTGCGCCTCTGACAACCGTCATGTGATGCGTGAATGAACCATGCTCTGACAATCTCTCAAATGCGCTTTCAATATCAAATGCTTCTTGGCAAGGCAGTTGGACAGTGAGCGTGCCACACATTGTGGTGGGCTCAACATCATGTGTTTGATTTAAGAATTCATAGTGATGGTGACTACAACAAGGACACTCACTATGAGGCGAACCAAGGTCGAGGCGACTGCTTTTAACATTCCACAAATCAAACGTAAGCAAAGTATTTGTGATTTTTTCAATGTGATCTGTTGCGCATTTCAGCGCATCCATCGCTTGGCATGATGCTGCGATGCCGATTGCTGGCGCAAGTACACCAGCAGTGTCGCAAGTATCTTGAGCACCACTTGGTGGCGGTTCTGGAAAAACGCAACGTAAGCATGGCGTTGGTTTCTCTGGCACAATTGACATGACATTGCCTTGGCTAGCAATCACGCCAGCAAACAGGTAGGGTTTCTTGTGTTTCACTGCAACATCGTTGAGAATGTATCGAGTTGTAAAGTGGTCGAGACCATCAACGATGATGTCCGCTTCTTCTAGTAATCGTTCAGCATTGACATGCGTTAAGTCAACAACTTGAGCAGTTACGTTGATGTCACTATTGATGCTTTCAAGGTGATGCTTTGCAGCAAGCGCTTTCGGTAAATGTTTTGCGGCATCTTCTTCGGTATACAACAATTGCCGTTGCACATTCGTTAGTTCAACGATATCTCGATCGATGAGGATGAGCGAACCGACACCTGCTCGCGCAAGCATTGATGCAGTTAGGCATCCGAGTGCACCAAGTCCAACGATTGCGATGGTTGTTTCACTGAGCGCAAGTTGACCAGCATCGCCGAGGCCTTCGACGAGTCGTTGGCGGTGATACCGATCTTGAATTGCCATTGATTAAAACGCGAAGTGTGAGAACGCTTTGTTGGCTTCTGCCATACGGTGGGTTTGCTCACGTGTGGTGACTGCTTTGCCTTCACCTTTTGATGCGTCCCAAAGTTCTTTTGCAAGGCACTGTGCAAATGGTTTACCTTTTTCACCGCGGCATGCAGCGATAATCCATCTGAATGTTAGTGATTGCTTACGGCGTTGATTCACAGGCATTGGCACTTGATAGTTTGCACCACCAACTCGTTTGGAGCGGACTTCAACGCTTGGTCGAACATTTTCTAGCGCTTTGTGGAAGACATCAATCGCTGTCTTCGGTGCATCTTCACCTGATGGCTTCTCTTTTTTGAGTCGGTCATCGATGCGGTCAAGTGCGTCATACATCACGCGGAGTGCGACTGCTTTTTTACCGTCTTTCATGAAACAGTTCACAAACTTTGAAAGGACCTTGTCGCCGTAGCGTGGGTCTGGTTTGAGTTGCTGTTCTGATTTTGTAATTCTTCCTGCCATTGTTTTTCCTTTTGCTCATCTGTCACATGCGTGACTGTTGTTCACCGACCCTTGACTAAATCGTGGATTGGAACTCAGAGGGAAAGTTCCGGGGGGTGGGGTCGATTACTTGCTTGAATATATTCGCAACGATGCGAATACGAATTGTCTTACTTGCCCTTCTTCGTTCCGTATTTTGAACGTCCTTGTTTTCGTGCGTCTACACCGAGTGTATCGAGTGAACCACGCACAACGTGATAACGAACACCAGGAAGGTCACGAACACGACCGCCGCGAACAAGGACGATGGAGTGTTCTTGAAGGTTGTGACCTTCACCACCGATGTACGCAGTAACTTCTTTGCCGTTTGATAGCCGAACACGAGCAACCTTTCTCAACGCAGAGTTTGGTTTCTTCGGAGTAACTGTTCGAACTTGAAGACAAACACCACGCTTTTGCGGGCTCGCTTCGAGGTCACGCACCTTAGATTTCACCTTTGGTGTTCGTCGTGGTTTTCGTACAAGTTGATTAATCGTTGGCATAAGTAATTCCGTGTCAAAAATAAAGACGCCTAAACATCAGGCGAGCCACGTATCATACCAATCATTGAAAACATCGCAACCCTCCACAGCTCATCTACCGTCCGATAACGCCCTAAAAAGCAGGTAATCCCTTTGAAAAGAGGGGGTTTTTGTTCACCCTTCGATGGATTCTTGAATCAACTGTGCCTCCCGAGATGCGAGTTCGTCACAACGCTCATTTTCAGGGTGCCCATCATGCCCCTTGAGCCAATTTGTTGTGAGGGTGTGCGTCTCCCTGAGTTTAGCAAGCGGCTTCCACAGATCCTGGTTGGCAACAGGTTTCTTCTTTGAGTTTTTCCAGCCCTTTGCAACCCATCCGTCCATCCACTCATTGATGCCATCGGTGACGTACTTACTGTCAGACCAAATCTCAACAATCGAAGGCGATTCAAGTTGTTCAAGTGCTTTCAAAACAGCAGTAACCTCCATCCGCTGATTGGTCGTGTCGGATTCTCCGCCGGAACCCTCGACTTCTTCGCCGTCGCTCATCAAAATATATGCCCATCCTCCCGGCCCCGGATTGCCTAAACACGCGCCATCCGTATACAACACAAATCTCTTTTGATTCGACATGGCATACAGTGTATCACCACATCCTCACTCGGATACAATTCGCAAATATGCCAGTCTTTCGAATTGAGATCGCTCCACAACCAACAGCTGCAGACCCTGCAGGTCAAGCAGCGCTTCATCAGGCAGAAGCCGCAGGACTTCACCCGATACCAAGTGACGTCAAAACGACTGCAATCTATCTCATCGAAGGTGACTTAGATGATTCAGGTGTCGCAAACATCGCGCACTCAATTTTGCATGATCCAGTGACGCAAACACATTTTGAGGGATCACGGGAATCAAAAGCAGATGCGACAATTGAGATACATCCACTGCCAGGTGTGATGGACCCAGCAGGT
>JAKVBR010000166.1 GCA_022447165.1 Phycisphaerales bacterium
GATTTCAGTGAGGCATAAATGATGGCTGAAGCGCAAAGCACAACTTCTCCTTGGGAATACAGTGATGCCCCAGAGTCAATACAAGTTGACATCGCAAAAAAATATCAGTTATTCATTGGAGGCAAGTTTGTCTCGCCGAAATCTCGTTCATGGTTCGCAACGACAAATCCCTCTACAGAAAAGAAGTTAGCCGACATCGCAAGTGCAGGCAAAGCAGATGTAAACGCAGCAGTCCTTGCCGCTAGGCGGGCACTGCCAGCATGGTCCAAACTCACGGGGTGTGAACGGGGCAAGTATTTGTACGCCATCGCTAGGCGAATTCAAGAACGCGCCAGAGAGTTTGCCATTCTTGAAACGATGGATGGCGGCAAACCCATCAAAGAATCAAGAGACGTTGATATTCCGCTTGCTGCACAGCACTTTTTCTATCACGCGGGCTGGGCTGACAAACTTGAATATGCATTTTCTGGAAGAACCGTGAAGCCAGTTGGCGTGTGCGGACAAATCATTCCATGGAATTTCCCATTACTCATGGCGGCATGGAAACTCGCCCCAGCACTCGCATGTGGGAATACTTGCGTCTTAAAGCCAGCTGAAACAACTTCACTCACAGCACTGCGACTCGCAGAAGTGTTTGAAGAAGTCGGGTTGCCTCCTGGGGTCGTCAATGTGGTGACGGGTGCTGGCGAAACGGGCGCAGCAATAGTGAATCACCCAAACATACAGAAGGTGGCATTTACTGGTTCAACTGAAGTTGGCAAACTCATCATGAATCAAACTGCAGGTAGTGGCAAATCACTGACGCTAGAACTTGGCGGGAAGAGCGCGAACATCATCTTCGCAGACGCTGCCATTGACCAAGCCATTGAAGGCATCGTTTCTGGCATCTACTTTAATCAAGGTCATGTTTGCTGTGCCGGCTCCCGTCTCTTCGTTGAAGAGCCGGTCTTAGACACCGTTGTTAAAAAGTTAAAACATCGCTTGAAGTCACTTCGCGTTGGTGATCCGCTCGACAAAAACACAGATATTGGGGCAATCAACTCAAAAGCGCAACTTCAAACGATTCAGAAGTACATTGACTTAGGTGAAGACGAAGGTGCGACGTATCACAGTTGTCAAACAGAGCGCTTGCCATCGAAGGGGTATTGGTGTCACCCCTGCTTCTTTACAGATGTTCAGCCCAGTCACACGATTGCAAGGGAAGAAATTTTTGGTCCAGTGCTATCAGTGATGTCATTTAGAACTCCAGAAGAAGCATTGATGCGAGCAAACAACACGCGGTACGGACTTGCAGCGGGTGTGTGGACAGAGAAAGGCGCAAAGATTTTCGATGTTGCGAAAAAACTTGACGCTGGCGTCATTTGGTGTAACACCTATAACAAGTTTGATGCGTCTTCACCGTTTGGCGGCGTTAAGGAATCGGGTTTTGGGCGAGAAGGTGGCATCCAAGGATTAAGACCATACGTGAAATTAGGTGGGACATCATGAGACGCACCGTAGCAAAAACATACAAACTCTATGTCGGGGGAAAGTTTCCAAGGACAGAATCGGGTCGTTCGACCATTGTCAAAAACAAACGGGGCGACATCGAAGCGCATATTTGCCAAGCATCACGCAAAGATGTTCGTGATGCTGTTGAATGTGCCGTGAAAGCAGCAAGTGGATGGGCAAACATGACAGCGTATCTTCGCGGTCAAATCTTGTACCGAATGGCTGAGATGCTAGAAGGAAGGCGAGAAGAGTTTGTTTCAGCAATTCAAGTCACAAGTAGTGCTACTGCAGTGCAGGCCCGCAAAGAAGTCGATGCTGCCACAGACTGTCTTGTTCGCTTCGCTGGTTGGACAGATAAATACGCACAGGTGCTTGGATGTGCGAATCCTGTTGCAGGACCCTATTACAACTTTACGATTCCACAAGCACAGGGTGTTGTTGGTGTTATTGCACCGCAGTCGCCATCACTGCTTGGACTCATTGCGATGATTGGCGCGCCACTGTGTACAGGTAACACAGTTGTCGCTCTTGGTTCGCATCTTCACCCAATTCCTGCGGCGATACTTGGTGAGGTTTGCCATACCTCGGATGTTCCAAGTGGAGTCATCAACATGTTGACTGGAACGAAAAAAGAGTTGCTTGAGCATTTCGCTACTCACCGAAGTGTTCAATGCCTCTATGCAAGTGATGTGACCAAACCGGAGCGGACACTTATTGAAGAAGGCGCAAGCGATAGTTTAAAGCGCGTTAAGTATTTGCAAATACAGAAGGACGCTTGGTATGACCAAAACCAAACAGCGTCACCATGGAATTTAGAAAACTTTCTTGAGATGAAGACGATCTGGCACCCATCGTCGAGTCAGTAGTGAGCGCTACTCTTTTTCAATGAGATAAGAATTGCTTTTGATGGCGCTTCGGTGACTTTGATTGAAATTTGCTTTTGCGGTGAGTTTTGGATATGCCATTTCTGTTGCAGGTAACTCAATCGGAATGCGGTATGTTCGCGTGACCTTATCGAAAAGCGTTCGATTGAGTTCTGGATCATCAAGTTGATGGGTTATCTTTTTGACAAGCATTCCAGATGGGTTCGTTAACTGCACTTCAAGTGAACCGATCCCTCGACATGCAAACCCATCTCCATCGAGCATCGACAGGTGCACGATGACGGTGTTGTTGTCTGCAAACCGCGAGAGAGGGTGAACTGTGATTGATTCGGGCACGTATGCCCATGTCGACACATTGGATGGTCCGGTTGCCTTCTGCGCCGAGCAACCCAAAAAAGAGATCGCCACAACGGACAATGTTGTGGCGATGACTAAGATTCTGAAAGGTACAACCAACGTTGGATGGTTAATCCGAAACTTCTTCAATCAAAAGGTCGAATGCTGTGGACAACATATCGTCATTGAGATATGTGTCATCAGCAATTGCTTGTTTGATTGCATCAATACGGTTTTGGCGTACTTCTGGGAGCTGATGTATTTTCTCAAGCCAAACGGCTTGAGTCGAAAGTTCAACTGCGTCTTTGCAAGTGGAGCTGACACAATCGACAACTGGTGCTTGCTCAGCTGCTTTGTTTGCAGTTGTGTCTTTTGACACACTTCCCACCACTGCATTTCCTATGACGGAGATTTCTGACATGAACGTTACCTTTGTGATAAAGTCGTGAAACGACGTTTCCTCAAGTCTCTAACACTTCCCTGCGTTAAATGCGTGCTTGTCCAAACCACCACGGAGGACACCAAAGCACACTATTTTTATCGTGCATCGCGGCACTTTTTCTTGAGTTTTAGGTCTTTTTTGAAAGTTTTCATAAAGTCCGATAGGAACCCCCTTTAGAGTAGCAAGAATAGAGATTTTCGAGCTCAGAT
>JAKVBR010000167.1 GCA_022447165.1 Phycisphaerales bacterium
CATAGAGTGAACTTGCATGGCTGACGCACGAAGCAAATTCGCGATACTTACTTCGTACAGAGTTTTTGCCCGAAGCATATGTCACTAAAAATGCAAAAAGCACAAACCCGCTTGCACAAATCGGAATGACAAAGAATGGGGGAGTCAGCGCCCACTCGGTGTATGTTCCACCGCCTGCAACCGAAGCAATGAGCGTGAACAGCACGACACAGTGCGGCTTGTAGCCCGAAAACCACTTCGCTTTTGGATCTGATTGGATTGATTCTAATGCTTGTTCCGCGCGGTTGACATACTCTAGCATTGACTGCATGTGCTCGGTGTCATCTTCAGGGGCCGCAATGGATCCATCTTGCCTGAGCCGTGATAATGTTTTTGGGGCTTCTTTTGTGAGCGCGCCAAGTCGCTCGTTGGCTTCGTCAAGTTCTTCCTGTTGTTCTTGCGCTTGCTTTCTTGGGACGGGTATAGCGCCCTCATACACAGATTCCGCAAGCCAGACCGCTTCATTGAGTTTTGCCTCCGACTGCTCAGCGATTTCCTCGGCCTGTGTATTAATCTCAATGACCCGCTGTTCGTGTTTCTCTTTGAGAATGTCTGGCTCTTCTTCTTTTCGACGCTCAATTTTTGCGAGCGTCTTCTCTTTCAATTGAAGTGCTTCATCACGGTTCGCCGCGTTGTCCTGTTCGCACTCAGCAAGAGCATTGTCGCGTACTTTCTCTGCGTCTTGTCTTGCTTGTGTTATGCGGGCCTTGAGTTCTTGCTCTTTGTCGCCCGTTTCTCGGATGAGATGACGCACTTGGCTGACGACAAGTGATTGTGAACTGAGTTGAAGCGTAGGAATTGGCATTGCGTTGAATTGTACCGATTATGAGTGCATCCTTATGTGCAATCGTTTTGTGCGTGAGCAATTGTTTCACCCATTGTTTCCATTGTGCCAATGGCTGTTTTGACAGCATCACGAAGTGGGTCAATGTGCTTGGTCTCGATCTTGCGGCTGACAGGGTCGTCCCAGTGTTCGGTCGCTTGATCCCAGTGAAGCAATAACGCTTTAGTCGCTTTCATCAGTTGAGATTTCGCTGTCTGCGTGCTCATCTGTGTTGTCACTTCCTTTCCTTGCAATGGATTCAGGGGTTGATTGTGATTCTGCAAGTTGTTCGTCTTTAGCGAGCGTCGTTGAAAGATAGGCCTCAAGTGAACGGATGGAGTTGTCGAGTTGGACGACTACCTTTTGAAGTTCTCCATCGAGCGCTGAACTGAGTGGTGTAAGCCCGCTTCGATATTCATGTTGAAGTCGTTCAAACCGCCTTGACCACTGCTTCGTTTTTTCATACTTCGCAGTAGCGTGCTTGATCTCCGCCTGCCTTTTTTTGACGAGACGAACTTGGTCGGTGGGACCCCTTGGATTATCTGGCTGTGAAATCGTTGCGCGAAAAAGTTCGCTTTTGGCTTGGGCGAGTCGTTCTTCACCTTTTCTGATCGCTTGCACCCAAAACATTGGCTGTGTTGAGTCAAGCCACTGACTCACTCTGCTGACTTCGCCATCTGAAGTCGCAATCGATCGTTTCGCATGGTCAATGAATTTAATCAATGCGGAGCGAAAATCTCTGAGTGCTTCTAATGAACGGACGTTTGCGGCTTGCGACATAGATTACTTTTGTTGTAAATAATCCTCGATGCGTTGTGCTTTGCGAAGGAGGAAGGGGATTTGTTCTGCAGATGCTTTAGTAAAGCGATCCATTGCCTTAACTGTAAAATCGAACTCTTCCTCAAACTTTCGTTGTTCTTGATCTCTCCAGCTCTGTGATAACGTTGCCATTCTTGAACGCATGAGTTGCAATTGATGTGTCAAGTCATCATTGAAGCGTTTTAAGTCATGGGCGAATCGTCTAATTTCTTCTGGGTCTGCAATTGCTTTTGCCATGTTGCGAATTCCTATCTATATATAAAGGATACCGCTCACGCATTTGAATGGCTAGTGAAACCTAAAAAAATGCGATTTAGGGGTCAAAAACAGACACATAGAAAAGTCGCTCCGATTGCGATTGGGTACTATGCGGACGATGAGTGAGTGGTACGACGTTGAAATTCTAAGTCGCCTGCAGTTCGCATTCACCATCATGTTTCATTATCTGTTCCCACCTCTTACGATTGGGCTCGGATTCATCATGGTCATCATTGAGACCATTTGGATACGGACAAAGAATGACGAGTGGAAACGATATGGTCAGTTTTGGACGCGTGTCTTTGCCATAAACTTTGCACTTGGCGTGTTGACTGGCATCGTCATGGAATTTGAGTTTGGGACCAATTGGGCGGTCTATAGTGCTTATGTAGGGGATGTCTTCGGTTCTGCACTTGCAGCAGAAGGGCTCTTCGCGTTTTTCCTTGAATCAGGTTTTCTCGCCATCCTCGTCTTTGGGTGGCATAAAGTGAGTCCAAAAGTCCATTTCTTTAGCACATTGATGGTCTTTTTTGGAAGTTGTTTCAGCGCTGTCTGGATTATCATTGCAAACTCTTGGCAACAAACGCCAGCTGGCTTCGAACTTGCTCAGATCACTGTCGGGAACGAAACGATGCTTCGTGCAGAAGTTACAGACTTTTGGGCGATGGTCTGTAATCCATCAAGTGGGATTCGACTAACGCATACGCTCATAGGGTGTTTGCTTCTAGGTGGATTTACGACATGTGCCGTGAGTGCGTTGTATTTGTTAAAAGGTGTTCATGTTCAGTTTGCGAAACGATGCTTTACGATTGGACTGATTGTAGCTTGCTTCTTTAGTTGCGCTGCATTTGCTTCGGGTCACTTCCAAGCCAAGAAAGTTGCTGTCACGCAACCAGCAAAACTTGCAGCATTTGAAGCGCAGTTTGAAACGAGTGTTGGAAATGCGTACTTGTTTGGTTGGCCTGACGAAGAAACTCAAACCGTTCGCGGTGGCATTGCAATTCCAGGACTACTCAGTTTCCTTGTCCATGGAAACACCGAAACTCCTGTCACTGGTCTCGATGCGTTCCCAGAAGATGAACGCCCGAGAGTTTGGATTCCATTTCAAGCATTCCACATTATGGTTGGGCTCGGTGTTTTCTTTGTCGTCTTTTCGATTGGTTCTTTAGTCATGCTGAAGCGAGGGGCACTGTTCAATCACAAGTGGATTCTCTGGCTATTTGTGTTGTCATTCCCGCTTTCGATGATTGCCAATCAAGCGGGCTGGATTGCAGCAGAAACTGGAAGGCAGCCCTGGGTTGTGTATCCAAGTACGCAGAACGGCGAGTTCGTTCCGGGATTGAAAACAGCAGATGGACTAAGTCAAACAGTTGAAGCTGAACAAGTGCTCTGGTC
>JAKVBR010000168.1 GCA_022447165.1 Phycisphaerales bacterium
GCATCTTTAGGATGGACTACTCAGCTTGTTAACCAAGCATTTGAACCACTCTTCGTAGTGAGAAGTAGTAATGGAAATCCCATTCATGCAGTAAAGATGGGATTTGAAGAAACTGTTGACATGGTCATCATGACGTATCTCACAATAGATCGCTTGCTGAGGCGAACAGTTGGTGTTGACCAGTTACGTGGCCCAATCGGTATCATTCACATTGGTTCAAAAATAGCCGACAGAGGTTTCAGCTACCTACTCTTTTTCTTGGCAATCATTAGTGTGAACTTAGCAGTCCTCAATTTCCTACCATTGCCCATTGTTGATGGTGGATTATTCTTGTACCTCCTTTATGAAAAGTTCGTTGGCAGACCTCCATCCATTGCATTCCAAAATGCGGCCGCAGTTTTCGGACTTTGTCTTATTGGGATGCTCTTTGTCGTTACTTTTTACAATGACATTATGCGTCTCATTGGATAAAAACCAATGTTTGGGGTATTGATTCCGGTTATTCCGGTTATGTAATGAGGAGTTCCTTCACTTTTCACTGATTCATAGTCATTTCAGGGTCGAAAGAGGTGATAACAGCATTGATGGGTGCCTCATTATGATGGATCAGATGAACTCAAGTAAAAAAAGAATCATATTGATAGAAAGCGATGCAGAAATCGCAAGACGTCTGATCAATGCAATGATGACGCATCTTTCGGTAGAAGGCATGTGTGAACATGGGATTCAAATCGATTACACAATTTGTGAAAGCACGGAAGAATTTTTCAAAACATCTCCTGCGAACTGGGATTTGATTGTTACTGGATGTCACTTATGTGACGGTTCGGGTTTTGACGTTCTCTCATTTGTAAGGGGCTTACGTCCCGATGTTGCCGTCATCATGACAGGCGATCCTGAAGAGTCATCAATAGCTGTCGAGGCCATTCGCGCCGGTGCTGCAGATTTCTTGTTACTTACGGGCTATGAGGAAGTGACATTTCCAGTCACCGTTCAAAAGTGTTTTGCACTCCAATCCATCAGAACGGATAACGATAATCTGCAATCAGAACTTTCTCATTCGCTTTCAGAACTTGCAGTGGCAAATCGAGAATTGCAACTCATGATTCAACGGCTTGAGGTTGCAGCGAGGACAGATGATCTAACCAAACTCAGTAACCGTAGATGGCTTAACATGATGCTTGAGCATCGATGGGAAGAAACGAGTCGCAATGGAGTCCCGCTTGCATTCATGATGATTGACTTGGACGGGTTTAAGTCACTCAATGACAGCCATGGGCATCAAAAAGGTGATGAGATTCTAAAACTTGCAGCGAGAGTCATTGAAGCGAACTGCCGCTCTGTAGACATTTCAGCCCGTTTTGGCGGTGATGAGTTCTGCTTATTAATGCCACATGCTGATGCTGAATCTGCGAAACGTGCAGGCTTTAGGATTTCTAATGCATTTAATGAAGCATACGCTGCATTAGGTATCAATAAGGCAGTCGTTTCAATGTCAATTGGTATTGCACATTGGAAAGTTAGTTCGCCAAACTCTTGCCATGAATTAGTACAGCATGCTGACGAAGCGATGTATCAAGCTAAAGCTAAGGGCAATTCAATAGTTTTATATAAAAAGCCAAAGAGAAAAGCGGCTTAAAGCCTTCGTTTCATAGCCCGGTCCATATCACGCTTAGCGGTTTTCTTTGCCATGTCTTGTCGTTTGTCGGCCTTGTTTTTGCCTGTCGCCATACCAACAAGGATCTTTACCTTGTTCTTTGAGAAATACATCTTTAAGGGGATGAGTGTTCTTCCTTGCTGGTGTGTGAATGCTTCAAGTTTACGAATTTCACGCTTGTGAGCAAGAAGATTTCGCGTTCGTTGTGGTTTGTGTTGGTGAGCTGGCGAGGCATTTGGATACTCTGCGATGTGTACGCCGTAAAGCTTAAGGTCGAGTGGATTAGTGGATGCCCTAATCCAGCCCTCTGTTAAACTGACTTGGCAATCACGAACAGATTTAACTTCGCTGCCTTTTAAAACGATGCCCACTTCAATCGTGTCTTCTATTGCATACTGATGACGCGCTTTGCGATTTTCGATGGTTTTAGGCTCGTTCTTTTTTGGGCGTGGCATTGAGGTTGTATTGTAAATGAAATGTATTTTTAAGCTTGAAAAAGCACATTTACTTAAAAATCTTTTGATTCTCATCAATTTCATAGTAGATTACATAAAAGGAGTTATTCCATGCTTAACATCGTTCTTACGACATTGATTGGAGCCTCATTGTTTGGTCCTCCTGATGAAGCCACTTGGAAGTTTGCAGCAACATCAAGCGGTGAAAATTTTGTATGGAATAGTCCTTCTTCAATAACGCCCGATGGCTCATTTTATGAAATGAATTATCAGGTAAATGAAGCAACTGTCATGGTGAGTTACATCGGGATTGACTTCGGTCCAATTAGTGTTTTGGACATGTTTCCAGAAGATATCATTAATACTTGGAGAGCATCTGAAGGTCCCGCACCACTCGATTTCGGTTGGATTGAAGTTATTGCTCCTGAAGGTCAAGACCCTCCAGCAATTGCATACGATTGGATCGTTGAGATTGACGAAAAAGGCCAAGTTGAATTCAGGATGGAAAATGTTTTTGCTGGTCAGGCTGAGTATAACTTGGGATGGCCATGGGGAACAGTCACAGTCAATGTAGAATCAGGAACGCTTTATGCGGATTTGTGGGTCGCTAAAGTACCTACACCATGTTACGCAGACGTCAATGGCGACAATTTGGTGAATGTTACCGATTTGTTAGCTGTTATTTCCGATTGGGGTTATTGTTATGAATGCGTATCTGATACGAATTATGACTCTTATGTGGATGTGACTGATTTGCTCTACATCATCAATGCATGGGGACCTTGTGGAAAGTAAAAAGCACTGATTGATTTCGGTGTAATGCGCGAGAGAGGACTCGAACCTCCACGGGATTTTACTCCCACCAGCACCTCAAGCTGACGCGTCTGCCAA
>JAKVBR010000169.1 GCA_022447165.1 Phycisphaerales bacterium
GCAAGTGACCATTACTCTCACTTTACGAGTCCTATTAGAAGGTTTCCAGATTTAACGCTGCACCGCGTTTTGAGTGCATATCTTGACCACACTGAAAACGGAACGAAGATTAAGGGTGGTAAACACCGCAGGGAACTCATCGAACGGCTTCAATCTGATTCTCGTGTCATCGACATGCAAGGACTTGTTGATTTGGGTTATCACTGTTCATCAACTGAACGAAATGCAGAACAAGCAGAGCGTTCCCTTCGCACATTTTTGGTTTTGCAATTCCTTTCTGAGCACCATATCGGTGATGAGTTTGAAGGCATTATTACGGGCTTCTCTTCTTCTGGATTCTTTGTATCACTCGACCGCTTCCTCATTGAAGGGTTAGGTCGTTTTGATTTGCTAAAAAACAAGTCGAACAGAATCGAGCGTTGGGAACGTATTGATGGAACCGGAAGTATTGTGTCTTCCCGTTCAGGTGCAATTCTTTCAATCGGGGATCCTGTCAAAGCACAGATTGCTGCAGTTGACTTGCCGACGCGGCAATTGGAATTGAGAATCACTGCATTTCCTGAGCCAAAAGAGCGTGAACAACATGCAGGCAAGCGCGAACATCAATCGAAGAGACGAAAAGACCATCGGGCAAACTCAAAACGAAACACTCGGAATCGCAGAAATCGCCAAAAGCGTAAGTGATTGATATTAAGATGTGTGTTGATTGGAGAATCTCACATGTCTGAACAAAGCAACATCGAGTCTATTCTTACTGAAAGTAGAGTGTTTGAACCCCCTCAATCGTTTGATGAACGAATTGGTGGCGCGTACATTCCATCACTTGATGCTTATGAAGAACTTTACAAACGCTCAATTGAGTCGCCAGATGAGTTTTGGGCTGAAGTTGCGGATGAGCTCGATTGGTTTGAACAATGGAACACAGTTTGTTCTAGCGATTTTCCAGATGTAAAGTGGTTTGAGGGTGGTAAAACAAATTTGTGCCATAACTGTGTTGACAGACAAATCAATATGGGACATGGAGATGACCTTGCAATCATCTGGGAAGGAGAGCCATACAATGGAACGCCAGAAATACGACAATTAACGTATCACGACCTACACGCAGAAGTTTGCCGGTGCGCAAACGCATTGAAGGAACTCGGCGTTAATAAAGGTGATGTCGTTACAATTTACATGGGTATGGTTCCTGAACTTGCCATCGCAGTGCTTGCATGTGCTCGCATCGGCGCGCCACACTCCGTGATCTTTGGTGGGTTCTCTTCACAAGCCATTGCAGACAGGGTTGAAGATGCAAAGTCAAACATTGTCATCACTTGCGACGGGTCATGGCGAAGAGGCAGCGTAGTTCCACTCAAAGACAATGTTGATGTTGCAACAGAGTTGACCGAGTTGATTGATACAGTTCTTGTGATAAAGCGGTGCAACAACGATATCAGTTGGCAAGAAGGAAGAGATGTCTGGTGGCATGACATTTGTGATCAACAAGATGAAGATTGTCAGTGTGAATCCATGGATGCAGAAGACATGCTTTTCTTGCTGTACACAAGTGGTTCGACCGGCAAGCCAAAAGGCATCATGCATACGACTGGTGGGTATATGGTCTATACCTATCTCACAAGCAAGTGGGTATTCAATCTGATTCCGGGCAAAGATCAAGTGTATTGGTGCACTGCAGATGTTGGTTGGATTACTGGTCACAGTTACATCATTTATGGTTTGCTTCCGAATCGAGTGCCAACTTTGATGTATGAGGGTGCTCCGAATTTTCCAGAGCCCGACCGTTTTTGGGACATCGTAGAACGCCACAAAGTGACGCAGTTCTATACTGCTCCAACTGCAATTCGCGCATTCATGAAGTGGGGTGATGAACATCCAAGCAAACATGATTTGTCATCACTCAAAGTACTTGGGACAGTCGGCGAACCAATTAATCCTGAAGCGTGGATGTGGTATCGCGAAGTCATTGGTAACAATGCATGCCCAATTGTTGACACATGGTGGCAAACTGAAACAGGCGGTCACATGCTCACTCCACTACCAGGTGCTACACCAACAACCCCTGGTTCATGCACAAGACCATTCTTTGGCATTGATGCTGCAGTCGTTGATGATGATGGCAATGAAGTTGGCGAAAACGAAGGCGGGCTACTTGTCGTTCGAAAACCGTGGCCATCGACATTGCGCGGAGTGTATGGAGACCGCGACCGTTTTATTGACACGTACTTTGCAAGAGTTGATGGCATGTATCTCGCTGGTGACAGCGCGCGAAAAGATGAACGGGGTAATTTTTGGATCATGGGGCGAATCGATGATGTCATCAACGTATCTGGTCACCGGCTCGGCACAATGGAAGTTGAATCTTCACTTGTGAGCCATGATTCAGTCGTTGAAGCAGCAGTTGTTGGTGTACCACATGAAATCAAAGGCACTGGCATTGCAGCGTTTTGCACACTTGCTTCAGGATGCCAGCCATCCGAAGAACTCAAAGACGCGCTGAGAAAACATGTCGGGGAAGAGATTGGGGCGATTGCAAAACCCGACATCTTGAAGTTCACTGACGCATTGCCAAAAACGCGCTCAGGAAAAATTATGAGGCGGCTCCTTCGCGATGTTGCTGCGGGCACCGATTCCAACCAAGATGTGACGACACTTGAGGACTTCACTGTGCTTGCCAAACTCCGCGACGAAGAGTGACGCAATTCCCTCCTGAATAGATATAGCAATCGCTACGATAGCCCTGTTACTGTTACAATGCGGAAATGAGCACATATACAACAGTTGAAAACGCACGCGTTGGCATTTTGATGGGAAGCGCTTCCGATTGGCCAACAATGAAACGCGCATCAGACACGCTGGCTTCCTTTGGCATTGCACACGAAGCCAATGCGCTTTCTGCACATCGAAACGCTGAGATTCTTCGAGATTATCTTGCTGACGCTGAGTCAAGAGGCGTTGAACTCTTCATCTGTGCAGCAGGGGGCGCCGCCCACCTCGCAGGATGTGTAGCAGCCCACACAGAGAAGCCAGTGCTTGGGTGTCCAATGCAAGCATGGTCGCTTGATGGTCTTGATTCACTCCTTTCAACGGTTCAAATGCCAAAAGGCATCCCAGTTGCAACCTTTGCGATAGGTGGTGCTGGTGCCACAAATGCGGCGATTTTTGCTGCTCAAATGCTGGC
>JAKVBR010000017.1 GCA_022447165.1 Phycisphaerales bacterium
ACCAAGCGCTACAGTCACGAGCGGGTTGATGTAATACCCAAGACTTGCTGCGGTGAGTTTGTCTTGGACAATCGCTAACACGAACGTAATCCAGTTAATCGCGATGAAAAACGTCGAACCAAGTAACAGGAGGAGCGTGCGTTTATCTTTCAGTGATTTAAAACACTGAAGGACTTGCTTCCTAACTAGTAGGATGCCAATCAAAATCGGTAGGCCTGAAAGAATTCGCCAAATGACGAGTTCAATCAATGGAACACTTGCAAGCCATTTGAAGTAAAGAGGTGTAACTGCTGCCCACCACGAATACGCAATGATCGCGCAGATTACGCCGTAGGATGATTTGTTGGATTCGTTCAAATGAGGTACCAGAGCGGGAAGAGGAAGATCCAAATCACGTCAACGATGTGCCAGTACAAACCACCGCATTCAACAGCAGCATAATAGCGCTTGTTGAAATCTCCTCTTTGGAGTCGCCACATAAGCCAAAGAATCACGAGCATACCAATGATGACGTGGATTCCGTGAAGACCTGTCATCATGAAGTAAAGACCAAAGAAGAGGTGCGCGTTTGCAGGTCTATCTTTTGCGAGTTGTGGCACTTTTGGTTTTTCATGCTTCTTCGCAGGCAAAAAGACCGCCATCGTTTCGGCCTCAGTGTCATCTATTGGCGCAAGTCCAGAAGGTGCACTGTTTGCAAGAGGAACAGTTGAACGAGGGATATCATCAATAAGTGAGCCCGTTGCAGGTGCAGCGGTTGTCTTTACCTCAGAAACTTGATGAGAGCCAACTTCAACTGGTTCAGTTTGTAGTGTTCTCAGATACGCAACAACGTCATACAAATCTTGTTCTTTGAGCATCGGGTTTCCACCTTTTGCTGGCATTTCAAGTTTTGTAATGCTTGCTTCATCACTTGCTGTTCGACCGACTTCAATAAATTTGACGAGTTCGGCATCGGAATGGTTATGAACATATGGGCTTGTGTTGAGAGCTGTTCCTTGTCCAGGGACGCCTTCACCGTTTGGCCCGTGGCATGAACGGCATGCAGCGTCCCACCACTTTTTACCTGCTGCAGCATCGCCCGGTTCCAAAGCAACTGTTGGTTCTCCATGACCCTCTCCATGGTCACTGACTTGATAAAACGCAAGTCCGCCAAGCAAATGCTCATGGAACTTATGTGAGTATTCAATTGACTTAATCACCATAAAACCGCACGCACATAAAAGCGTAACAGTCAATGAAATCATTGCAGCACGTTTACGTTCAAGTTGAACATATGTGATTGCCATCGCCATCGTTAATGAACTGATGAGTAGTACAGCCGTATTGAGTCCGCCCCAAAACTCGTCTAGGAATTGTTCACCCCATTTAAAGAGTTCAGGATCGTTTCCTCTGAAGATTGCATACCCGCAGAAGAGGCCGCCAAACAATAGAACCTCAGTCGCTAAGAACAACCAAATACCCAACTTCGCCGCATCATGCTGTTGTGCCATATCGCGGTAGTGATGTTGAAGGTTTAGTTCGTGGCTCTCTGCCATGGGTCGTTGCTCCAGATGTATCTAATGGTGAGTGGGCTTAACGATAATGAAAGCGGGCAGTATACCGTAGTTTATGCCTCAAAGAGGCCACTAAATCGTTGAGATTGGCGGTGGATTTCGATGTTTTTTGAGAGGAATAGAAGGCGGTTGGATGCGTCATTTCGTACCATAGATGGAATGCCGTTTATCGCTGTCATCCTCATTCTTATCACATGTATTGGTTCGGAGACCGAAATGCCAACGTATTCTCGATCGGGACACATCATCACGCCACTGAGCGAAGAAGAAAAGAAGCCCTTAGTCGCCAAACTTGATGCAGAAACAAAGCGAATCACCCAACGTTCTGGAACGGAACGGCCATTTTGTGGCACTTTGCTAGATAACAAGAAAGATGGCTTTTATGCCTGCGTGGTGTGCGGACTTCCGCTATTTGCAAGTGAACATAAGTTCAACTCAGGAACCGGCTGGCCTAGTTTTTTCTCCCCTTACGACCCCGAACATGTCACGACTGAATCTGACGAATCTCATGGCATGGTCAGAACAGAAATCTTATGCACGCGATGCGATGCTCATTTGGGACATGTCTTTGATGATGGTCCTAAGCCAACGGGCAAACGGTTTTGCCTAAACTCCGCTTCACTCCATTTTTATGAAGAGGGCGAAGAATTGCCTGATGCTTCAAAGCCCGCTGAACTTGAAACAGCATATTTTGCCGGCGGGTGTTTTTGGGGTATTGAACACTACTTCCAAAAAGGCAATGGTGTAGTCAACGCAGTGAGTGGTTACATGCAAGGTGACTCAGAAGACCCAACATATAAAGATGTCTGCAGCGGGACATCGGGACACGCTGAAGTCGTGATGGTGCAATTCGATCCAAACATCATTTCTTATCCTGAACTTGTGGAAGCGTTTTTCAAGATGCATGACCCAACTCAGTTAAACAGGCAAGGTCCTGATATTGGAAGCCAATATCGTTCGGGCATTTTTACGACTTCACAATCTCAGTTCGATGTAGCAAAAACGTACATCGAAAAGTTAACTGCAGAAAAACAATACGACAAACCAATTGTCACTGAAGTTGAACCAGCGAAGAAGTTCCATCCTGCGGAAGAGGGACACCAAGATTACATCGAGCGAACTGGCAGAGCATGCCATGTCACCGACCCGTGGAAAAACTAACTATCTTCTTCAACTGAGCGCTTAAGCAGTACGAGAATGACAAACGCTAGGAATGTCGCGCAAAATGCAAGTGCGTACTGACCGAGTCCAACGGCAACACCTATAGCAGCCGTCATCCAAATGCCAGAAGCAGTAGTCATGCCTTGAACTCTACCTCTTGACTGAATGATTGCTCCAGCACCAAGAAAACCAATGCCCCCCACTATGCCAGCAATAACACGGCTTGTATCAAGGCGTAACATTTGCTGAAGCCCTGCTTCTTGCTCAGCGTTGACAAGTTGCAACATCGCAGAGATTCCAACGAGCGTGAACGTTGCAGCACCCAAACTTACAAGTGACATTGTTCTGAGTCCTGCCGGCTTTGAATGAAGCCGTCTATCGAGTCCAATGATTGCGCCAAGAATAGCAGCAAGGACCAGTCGTATGATGAGTTCCTGCGTCGTGATTGTCATGAGTCCATTGTATCTCCGCGGAGGCGCATTAACTTTGACCGCTCCTCTAGAAACTCTTCTTCGCGACTTGCAAGGTGCGATTTAATCGCTTCAAGTTGCTTTTCCGCTTCCCGCTTAGCAACTCGGCTGTCACCTCCATGGCGTGGATCTTCTTCAATTTGTTCTAAGTCCATCGCCATCACAAGCGCTACGAGTTCGGCATCGATAGTCGGCTCCCCTGCAGTTGCTGCAACCTTATCAAGTGCTTCAAGTTCTTCATGAATTCGTTTTGTGACAACTTCGATATCTTCATGTGGACCAAACATCAAAAGCGACTCGCGAGTTGTCAAACGTCGCTTTTCAATTGAGTCCTCTAACTGTTCGATTCTCGTGTGGAGTTGCTCTGTTTCTTGGTCAATCGGTATTGGGGGAATTGGCTCGACAAACTCATCCAACTTTACTTTGGACCCCCGCTTAACGATTTTGCAAAACCATCCTGAGATTTTGTACGCTTCTTTCAAACGTCGCATCGCTGTTGGAACTGGAGTTGGATTCCCATGAACAGCAGCATTCCCATCTCTTCGAATTGCATGCATACTGTCTGCCTGTCTTCTTGGAACAATGCCGTTACGTTCAAGTGCGCCAAGCATCGAGCCCAAGTCTTGAGAAATATCTTGTCTCATCTGAAGTTTTGTCAACTTCTTTGCCATCGTTTCTATCATCAAGCGAAGTTTAAACATGCAAGAGTCTGGGTCAGAGTGCACATACTCCTCCGCTTGCTTGGCAAGCTGAGCAACTCGTTTATCAAACCGCTCAAGGAACTTAAAATTCGTCTCTTGGTCGGTCAAGATTGACCCCCTTGTGGTCTAAGCATTGATGCTATCACTCTCGCGTTGACACAACATTTTTGAAACTCTTCAGGTGTTACTTCGATCGCAGATGCGAGCATCGATGCCCAGCGAACTTCAAGCGGCTTCATCGTTCTGTCTGCGTATGAAATCATCATGACACCAGTCAGGATTTTTTCTGCAAGTTCTTTTGAGAGTTGGCGAACTCCAGAGAGACAATCAATGAGCGTTTTGTTATCAATGAGTTGTGGCGATTTTGCCTTTTGGCAATCTGCTTCTGAAAAGCCAAGAATGGCTTGTGCGTAAAGCCCAGTTGCTGCTTCTTGAACTGCGGGCAATTCGCCTCCTGCTACTGCCATTGTCCTTGCTGCTAAAAACCAAAGTGTTGCCACGTCATGCGAGGGTGTGGTTGTATCTAAATCGCTCACTGACATACATCCTATCGCTTATCTAAGAATGAAGGGAATATTTCAGATTCTGTGCGCATTGCTCTTGCTTGCGTTTGCAAGAGTTCGACTTGCTGGGGAAGTTGTAGTGCGAGGTTTGTCGTTTCTGAAGGGTCAACCTTGAGGTTATAAAGGTGTACATCAACTCCATCTTTCTGTTTGAATTCAAGTAGTTTCCAATCACCATTTCGAAATGCCATGGATTTACCGAACTCCCAATAGAGTCCACGCTGTTCAATGTCGTCATTTTCAATCAATACAGGTGTCAAATCGATACCATCAAGATTCTCCGGCAAATGGCATCCTGCAATTGTTGCTAATGTTGGGTACCAATCCCAAAAAGCAGTCGGCGTTTCAATGACTTGATGATTTAAACGCTCATCCCAATACATCACCGTTGGCACTTTGATTCCGCCCTCCCAAAGTTGTGCTTTCCTTCCTCGTAATCCACCCTGGCTTTCAAAGAAGTTCATGTCAACTCCGCCAATCCAACTTGGTCCATTGTCAGATGTCACAACAATCAATGTATTGTCTTCAATCCCATTGTTCACAAGTGCTTCGTATAAAGCACCGACTTCATCATCGAATCGAGTAATCATCGCAGCGTATGCCGCCCTTGGTCTTGGATGAGGAAGATAGCCCCGGTCACCGAGATATGGTTGACTATCCCAATCAGCAGGATATGCATCGAGCTCACTATCTGGCACTTGCAATGCGAGATGCGGAATGATGCTCGCAAAGTAAAGGAAGAACGGCTCATCTGCATGCGTATCAATAAATGAAACAGCCTCATCTAAGATAACGCTCGGAGCGTAAGTTTCTGCAGCATACTGCTCGTACGAATGTGGTGGAGATTCAACTCTTTGATGCGCGCTAAACCACGCTTCGTTTCCTTGAAGCATATCCTTTTCGTTGTTGCTCCAAAGATGCGTTGGGTAGTAATTGTGTGCGACGCGTTGACAAAGGTATCCGTAGAAAGTGTCAAACCCTTGATTGTTTGGATGCCCAACAGTGTCTGGCCCCCCGAGCCCCCACTTCCCAAACGCACCCGTCGCATATCCACATGATTGAAGCGTCCGCGCAATGGAATCGCAACCCTCACTGAGCGCTAGTTGCCCTTCAGTTTCATCAGGCCCCCATCCCCCCATTTCTCGATTGTTGCGGACTTCTGCATGACCTGTGTGTTTACCTGTTAGCAGTGAGCATCTTGATGATGCACATACAGGGCTACCAGAGTAATGCTCTGTCAGTAAAGTTCCTTGACGCGCAAGAAAGTCAATGTTTGGCGTTTGAATCTTCGTTTGACCAAAGCAACCAACTTCACCATATCCAAGATCATCTGCGAGGATAAAAATGATGTTAGGTCTGCATTGTTTGGTATTTGCTTGCGTTTGCTGACCTGCTTTACATCCAGCAAACAGCGCGAATATGAGAAAATAGGCAATTTTAAACATCCCTTCATCATACACCATCTCATTTTTTTGTGAAATTATGTGATTTTTGGCACGGGAGCAGGTCGTAATTCTCTACATTATGCAATGGAGAGAAGAGGGACCCCCCTCTTTAAGAGAATAGAAAACTGCGTTTGGATAGACGCAATAGGAAAGAGAGAGACCTATGTTTAAAACATTTACAGCACTCAGCACACTTTGTGTAGCAACTTCTGTTGTTTCAGCAGGTGTTGATTATGACTACTCAGCATCATACGGCTGGGAAGACCCTAATGGTGGAACAATCCTCGGTTCATACGGCAACCTTGGGTATGCAGACATCGTCGATAACCCAATGGGCGAGGGTTCAGTGCTAGAACTTTTTGAAGATCCAATTAGTGGCACACCACAAGCATACGTTGGATGGATCACAGGCCTAACTGATGGCGACTCAATCTACGCGTCCTTTATGGCTCTCGGTCACAATGACCTTTCAAGTAGTAGTATCCGAATTTGGGCACACTACACAACCAACGATGACATCACAGATTATCAGGGTTCAGCAGGAGGCAATAACTCTTACAGTGGCGCAGATTGGACGCTGCTCGATCACAACTGGACATTTGACAGTAATGATGGTGCGCGTGGTGGTCTAGTCATTGAAGCACGCATTTACACAACAAGTGGCGACAGTGGAGCTGCTTGGGTAGATGACCTCTTTATGGGCGTCAGTGATGCTGATGGTAGCGGTGGCGTAAACATCTACACACCTGGAAACATTCCTGCACCTGGTGCTCTTGCACTTCTAGGTCTAGCAGGACTCTCAAGGCGACGTCGAAGTTAACTTAGATTTAAACTATCCAAACAAAAACGCCCGCAATTGCGGGCGTTTTTTCTTTCCTCTCTCTTTTTATTATGGACATGCACCCCAGTATGAAATGACGAGGATGAGGTCATCAACATTCACTGAGCCATCTTGATTGAGATCTGCAACACATGTTGATTCACAGATAACTTCAGAACAAGCCACGAGTTCTCCACCATATTCACCACCTGCGTCATCGCATTCGGCTTCAGTCGTCATTACACAAACAGGTGATATGCAGCATGAGCCAAGTTCGACTGACGCTACGCATGAATCAACTAAGCAGACGCTACCGCCACCTAGGAAAATGCCTCCACCGTTTAAACATTCATCTTCTTCCATTATCCAGCACGCTGAACCACCACAACATGCGCCTGAACCAACATCACAACCTTCTGTTTCGCCTTCAACTACGACGTTGTCGCCTGAGAAGTCGTCAATCGCTCCACATGTCATGTTTGCACACAACACAATATCAGTTACCGTCACACTACTGTTGACAACATCGATGGCTCCACCACTACCAACTCCATCACAGTCGCTATCAGCATTGTTGGAATCAAAAGTAGTATTCGAAAAAGAACACACACTCGATCGGATTTCTGCACCACCACCGGCATCTAACGCTGAATTCCCTTGAAGGCTTCCGTTTTCAAATGAAACATTGCCACCAGCATATGTAAACAAGCCGCCACCCTTATTCGACTCATTGTTTATGATTGCGTTATCAACCATTGTCATCATTGAGTTTTTGACGTACAATCCACCGCCATTGTTCACACAAGCATTGTTCGATACTTCACTGCTCGAAAAAATAAATTGGCTTAACATATCCTTGATGTAAGCACCACCACCGTTTACAGCACTGTTATTGGAAACCTCTGCACCTATAACAGATGAGTTGATTAAGTCTCGGAAATATAAACCACCCCCAGCTCCGCCTGCTACGTTGTTCTTTACATTGCAGTTGTATAGCAAAAAAGTACCGCCATCTGCAAAAACGCCCGCACCATTGTTGTTTGATGAGTTGTTAGTAATAATGCAGTTTTGAAGTCGTGCGACAGAGTTAGAGGAGTTTACCCCACCGCCTGTTATTGCGTTCCCATCTCTTATTGTAAAACCATCAATTGTTATTGAATCACAATCTTGAACAACAATGACGGAGTTTGCTGAATTCCCATTAATCGTTGTTGCGTCTGCTCCCTTAACACCCGTAATAGTAATTGCCTTCCCCACAATAGTTATTGACTCATCATAAACTCCGGGACTGACCAAAATATGATCACCATCATTGGCAATTTCAATAGCACTCTGAATCGATGAGTACTCTTCTGGCACCAAAATGTCATCTGCAAATAGGCATTGACATCCAACTAAACTCAGCAAAAGTGTTGTCATTTGCATCTTCATATCGAAATCCTCAATTTTCTTTTAAAAAGAATCAATTGAAATATGGATGAGTTCCTGACCGATGCAAGAAAAAGGCACGGAATACAGAAGCAAGTTTGTTTATCTAGCAATAAAACTTGAAAATAAGGTGCGATAACTCCGAATATCAACCTGTTCTCCCTTAACAAAATTGACTTTTTTGATAGCATGAAGGCGTATATAGTTGCGGTTTTCTTCATCTCAAGGTCGAAGAGATAGAAAACAGTCATGGATGACGCAAGCAGTAGAAAGGACGCTCTAACTATTTATGGATGCATTTAGAATTCAAGGTGGTCAACGACTTACGGGGACGATTTCTGTAGATGGCTCGAAAAATGCTGCACTACCATTGTTAGCAGCAGCCCTTCTTACTGACGACCATGTTTCTTACAGTGGGATACCAAAACTATCTGACATATCAAACATGTTGACTTTGCTCAAGGAGTTAGGGTGTTCAATTTCAGAAGACGAACAGACAACGACAGTAAAAGTAGAAGACTCCTCAAATGCACATGCTCGATATGACATCGTTCGAACAATGCGAGCAAGCGTTTGCGTACTAGGACCACTGCTTGCGAAGCGCGGCATTGCGAAAGTATCGATGCCTGGTGGCTGTTCATTTGGAGATCGACCAATCGATTTGCACCTGCGTGGGCTTGAAGCACTTGGGGCTAGAATTGAACTTGATGGTGGCGACATCATTGCGCATGCAGAACGATTACGTGGTGCAACTATATTTCTCGGCGGACCATTTGGCTCAACCGTACTTGGAACTGCAAATGTCATGAGTGCAGCAACTCTGGCAAGTGGGCAAACCATCATCGAATCAGCTGCTTGTGAACCTGAGATAGTCGATCTTGCAAACTTGTTGAATGCGATGGGCGCAAACATTTCTGGGGCAGGCACACCTCGCATCACAATTAAGGGCGTAGATGAACTTACTGGTACAAAACATGAAATCATGCCTGACCGAATCGTTGCTGGCACGTGGGCAATTGCTGCAGCAATGACAAATGGTGACATCAAGATAGAACGGTTCCCTCTCAATCAACTCCTTGCAGTCAGAGATGTGCTTGAACATGTTGGAGTACATATACATCAACTTGATGCTGAGCAAGATACAAATGCATGTTCTGTTCAGATAGTGACAGACCGAGTGCTTAAACCTGTCATTTTCACTACTCAACCATTTCCCGGCTTCCCAACAGATTTGCAAGCACAGATGATGGCACTGCTTTGTCTTGCAAGAGGCAACAGTATCATCACGGAAAAAATCTATCCTGAACGGTTCATGCATGTTCCAGAACTTAGTCGTATGGGTGCTCGGCTCGTCAGGCAAGGTGCTACTGTTGTGGTTCAAGGCGTCGACCACCTTGTTGGCGCCCCCGTCATGGCAAGTGACCTTCGAGCCTCAGCATCGCTAGTTCTTGCTGGTCTTGCTGCTGAAGGTGAAACGATTGTCAGTCGGGTGTATCACCTTGACAGAGGTTATGCAAACATGGAAAAGATTTTAAAATCACTTGGCGCAAACATCGAACGGCTTGCATCAGAACAAGTTGATGATTTCCTACCTGCTGTCGAAACGGTTTCGAAGAACCAAGTCATACAGTCCAACAGCTGACGCAACACTCACATTAATCGATGGGACCCAATCACTCATCGGAATTTCAGCAATGACATCGCACAATTGTAATGTTGCAGAAGATAACCCAGTCTTTTCTTCACCAACGATGATTCCGCATTTCTTACTGACACCGACCTCCCACAGAGGTACAGCGTTGGACCCCGTTTCCAAACCAATTATCTGCAAGCCATGAGTTTCTTTTAACTGTCCAATGACGCCCCTCCAATCTTCAAACATGAGCCATGGGATTGAAAACACATGACCCATCGAAACACGAATAGACTTTCTATAAAGAGGGTCACAACACGTCCCACTAAGAAGTACGGCATCTACGCCAAACGCTGCCGCGTTCCTAAATAGTGAACCCATGTTGTCAATGTTCGTAATCCCTTCTGCAAGCAATATCGAAACAGTGTGTTTGTTTTGAAAAATCGTTTCTAATGAGTACTGTCCAATAGTATTGGCACGCTTAACCGCAGCAAGTACGCCACGATGGATATGAAATCCTGTAACTTCAGACATCAAGGAAACATCTGCCACAAATACATCAGTCTCGATGTCTTTTAGATCATCTGCTAAACGATCATACTTTTGTGGTGACAAAAACAAGGAATGAATGTCCCATGCTGATTCAAGAAGTCGCTTCACAGCTAACTCTGACTCAACCATGCACAGATGATCGCGGCCTCTTAAATCAGCGTCTCTTACATTATGAAACACCGCAATCCGAGGGTCATTTACAGACGAAATTGGAATAATGTTCGCCAATTATCTGTTCGGAAAATCTTGCTGCATCTGATTCAGCATTGCGCCTCGTGCCTGGTCAAACCGTAAAACAGAATCTTGTAACAACTCCGTAAGGTTTTGAGCTTCCTCCGGAGCGCTATCACTTACTGACAACTCTGCGAGTTGACTTGACACCACACTTAACTCTTGCAAAGAAGAGAGAAGATTCCATGAAGCCGCATTTAGTTGTTCATACGCAACTTCCCGATCAGTCGGTCGATACAACAATCTCCAAGGGCTAGCAGAGATTTCATCAATCGATGCCTTTGCTCGGGATGAGATATTTTTGAAATTCTGCATCGTTATTGAGATATCTTTTGACCATTTTGGTGAGCTCGACTTAAACTCATCACTCATGATTTCTAGATTCTTCATTGTTGCATTAAGTGATTCCATTGCAAGTTCTGCTCGTTGAAGAATTCCATCCTGCAATTGCTTTATCGCACTCTGAACACCTTGCAATGTGACTTTAACTTCAGATGGAAGATCCTTGGCATCCGTCAACAGCATGGATACAGAATCTTGCCATTGAGCCCATTGTTTCTTAGTCATTTCAGCGACTGTTTCTATCGATGACATACTTGCTCTTGCCGAATGAATTGCTGATTTGAGCGCTTCTGCATCTTCTGAACCTAGCAATGCACCAATAGCACCATCTTCTTCAGCAAGCGCCTCACTGAGTCGTCTCAGTGCATCAAGTGATTTAGAAATGTTTATCTCAGCATCATCCCCAAGAAGTTGCGTCACCATACTCTGTGTCGTACCAGTCAAAACTTTACCTTCAGTTGCAATCGCTCCTGAACCGACATTTACGATTGAAATCCAAGAAGATGAACCAAGCAACCCTGATTTTGCATATATAGTTGCGTTGTCATAAAGTTGAAAATCGTTTTCAATTTGAAATCTGATTTCGATCTCTGAAGTTGGTTCACCCTCTGCAACTATTGGCGTGACATTCGTTACTGAGCCAATAATGACGCCTCCAAGCCGAACGGGTGAACCGCTAGCGAGCGCTCCAACACCCTCTTCAACAGGGAACACCACAACATAAGATGAAACACTTTTAAACATTCTATCCCATGCATTTGTCAGGATACTAAACACTACAAAACCAAGAACGATCGAAGCAGTAACGAAGATGCCCGCTCGTACGTTGTTTTGTCTTTTGTTTCTTACTTGTGACATATACAGTTACTCCTTTGAGGAATGGATAGAAGGCCCCTTCGTTAACCTTGGCGCACTTAATCCTAACAAATCTTCCGCATAACTTGTTGCTTCTTTTCTTCTTGTCAGTGGACCTTCTGCGTCCCCTCTTAAGAACTGTCTGATGAGTTGCTGTTTCTCATCGAGTTCATGAATGCACTCAAGCGGCCAATCACGAATTTCTTCAAACACTTCTCTCTTGTCGACCATCAACATTTTGCCTTTATCAAGCATTGCCATTCGATCTGCAATCACAAATGCTGAGTCCATTTCATGGGTCACAACAACACTTGTTACGCCCGCCTTCTTAGACAAATCTAGAATCAACTGGTCAATACTTGCGCTTGTCACTGGATCTAAACCCGCTGATGGCTCATCATAAAAAAGCAGTTTGGGGTCGAGTGCTAATGCTCTTGCTAGACCTGCGCGTTTTTTCATACCCCCTGAAATCTCAGAAGGGAATTTTTGAGCCGCTTCTCGTAGTCCAACTTGCTCAAGTTTGATTTTGACAATAAACTCAATGATGTCTGGATCTAAATCCGTATGTTCCCGTAAGGACAACGCAACGTTGTCTGCAACGCTCATTGAATTAAACAGCGCACCCGACTGGAAAAGAATCCCAAACTCCCGTCGAACTTCATTCATCCCCTCTTCGTCAAGCTTGCCAATGTCTTGCCCGAACACAGTGACTGTCCCCTCATCCGGAATAAAAGTGCCAATCAAATGTCTCAAAAGCGTCGATTTGCCCGAACCAGAGCCCCCCATGATGACGAGTACTTCGCCCTCAAGCACATCAAGGTTTACACCATCTAGAACCGTTTGTTCACCGAATCTGCAAACTAAATCCCGAGTTGAAATAATTGGCTGAGCATCCACTCGCTTCAAACACTCCTAATGCTTCGATTGGGGATATCGTAAATCACCATGTGTCTTATCGGGAATCTCAACCCATTCAAATTTGTTCAAAAATTGATTTGTGCCGTCATTGTCTTCAAATAACTGGTATTTAGCGATTATTGGGATAGATTCTCCCGCTTGGTTAAACATGAGATAAGAGAGTGTTGCCTCCCTAGGGACTAAACCTAGGAACAAATCTGTCCCATCAATAGCATCTTCACTAGTTTCAGGGTTTAACAGACAGTGCGAAATCATTCCATAACGCGAAGAAACTTCTTGTAAAAAACGATGCGTTTCATCTTCACTGCTCACGCTAGAAAAGTATTCTTCAAACGACTCAAGTTGACCTGCTTGTGCAAGTTTGATTGCTTCTGTAGGGCCATGGTTAATCACAGAACGGACATTGACGTTCCACCAGATAAGGCCTCCCGCCCAGATTCCTGTTATGAGTGTGCCAAGCAACATCGCAATCCAAGCCAGTTTAAGACCTCGCGTTGTTTGGTTGGCCTTGATGTCTACGACTGCTCGGAACCCGCAAAGTACTGAAGCAATTGAAAACAAAGGACACAAACCCACCGAGCATAAAATGGCAACAACTGCCCAGGGATTGAGTGGTTTCTGCTGCAAGCGGTTAATCGACTAGTTCCTTGTCCTTTGCGATGACATCTTGAGGAATACCTAGAAATTCAATCATGTAATCTTCGTAAGTTTTTTGATCTTCTTCTCGTGAAAAATCTAAACGAAGTTCATTGATGACTTTGGTTCCTTGACCAATCCAAGCATTCCACTGCTCTTCATCAACATTTTCGAGAATCCATTTCCCAATTTCGCCAGGCAAAGGCGCATCGGTAAGCGGTTTTCCAGATTTACCAGCGCTTTCATTCTGTTCTACCTCAGGGAGTTCAAGACCTGCGTCTTGCATAAGGATAGTAATACCGTCTTGAACTCTCCTCTCGCCCCTATTGACCGCTTGAACATAACCCTGCTCAAGCAAGGTCTTTGCTTCTTCAACTTTCCCAATCTTTAAAAAAGATGATCCTCCAAGTTCCATTGCTCTCGTCATATCTGGGTTTAATGCGATGCATCTGTTGAAACTATTCGCCGCTTCTTCAAATCGTTCCGCATCAAAGTAAGCGGACCCGAGACTAAAGTGAGCCATATCATTTGAGGGGTCAGCTACTGACATATTCTCAAAACGTGCAATTCTGTCATCTAAATCTGTCATCCTGACCATTGTAACAATCTCTGCTTCTACACTCTGCGATATTGAAGTCAAAATCGTTTATGATGCCATTCACATGACGGACCTCTCAGTGAAACTTGGAACTGAAACGCTCCGAAATCCAATCATTCTCGCTGCTGGCACCTGTGGTGTCATGGGCGAAATCAAGGACGCAATTGACCTTGGACAGATTGGAGCGATTACAACAAAGTCGATTACACATGAACCGAGGGTTGGCAATGAACCCCATAGAGTCGCTGATTTACCTGCTGGGATGCTGAATGCAATCGGACTCGCTAACGAAGGCATCGATTCTTTTATGGAGCATCAGGCGCCGAAGGCCGCAACACTCAACACGACTGTCATAGGTTCCGTAGCAGGCGAGTCAATCGAAGAATATGTCCATGTCGCAGGCGCCATGTGTACAAGTGAATACATAAAACTGATTGAACTCAATGTTTCATGTCCGAACACAGATGATGGACTTGAGTTTGGCGCTTCTCCACCACTGCTTCAAGAACTTGTCAGCGCAGTTGTAGAAGCGTGTGACAGACCAGTTATTGTAAAGTTGTCCGCTGCTCCTGGCGATATCTCAGAACATGCAACAGCCGCCGTAAACGCGGGCGCTTCAGCCCTAACGCTTATCAACACAATTCCTGCACTTGCAATAGATGTACATACGGGGAAAGCAAGAATAACGAGAGGTATCGGAGGTCTTAGCGGAGAGGGCATACACCCCATTGCCGTTCGCGTTGTGCATCAAATGTATCAACACATCTGCAAAGAACGAGACATTCCAATCATCGGGACAGGCGGCGTGACGCACTGGGAAGACGCAGCTGAGTTCATTTTGGCTGGCGCAAGTTGTGTTGGAATCGGAACTGCTTCTTACATAAACCCAAGCATATCATCACAGATTAGTGCTCAACTTGCCTCTTGGGTTCATAAGCAGAACAAACCGCTTAGTTCACTCGTGGGGTGCTTTTGCTAGATTGAACCTGTTTAATGAACTGTGTACCACGCTCTTCATAATTTTTAAACTGATCCCAACTCGCGCAACCAGGACTAAGAAGTAATGTGTCTTCGGATTGCATTTCCATCATTGCTTTAGCAACTGCTTCATAAAGTGTCTTAAACACCTCGCAGTTTTCCCCTGACAATTCTGCAATTTGATGGCGAGTCTCGCCAATTGCGTACATGCACGCTACTTTATTTGACTGCGAAGCAAGAAGTGTCAAGTCAACCTTCTTGTCATATCCTCCAACGATGAGATGCAAACGGTCAGGATGTTCAAACGCATCGACAGCGTTCTGCGTTGCCTCAGGAGTCGTTGACTTAGAATCATTCACTGCCCAAGCATTGACTTGTTGAAGCCGATGAGGCAACCCCTTGAACGATTGAATCCCCCGCATTGCGACGTCCTTGTCTACTCCAAAAGCAAGAGAGGCCATTAACGCATATCGCGCATTTGTTTCATTATGCCTACCAATGACATTCAAGGCCGAAACTTGTTCGTCACCGCATTCTAAGATTGCTATATCTTCTGCAGTTTGGTGTTTAAAGATGACTTGTTTACATCGTTCATATTCATCAAGTGAACCATGCCAATCAATGTGATTTGGAGAGACGTTCGTTAACACGCTTACATGTGGCGACCATCCCCCGTTGTGTTGGTCAAGCCACCAAAGCATTGCACTACTTAACTCAAGTATGACTACATCATTACTATCAATATTGCATAACTCATTGAGCAAACTCCCACCGATGTTACCGCCAAGCCACGATGTAATTCCTGACTGCTCAAATGCAGCGTGAATCATGGAAGCAGTTGTTGATTTGCCAGCACTCCCCGTCACGCCAATCACTTGTGATCTCGACAACTGCTCAACGAGTAAACAAATCTCCGTTGTCAGTGTTGCTCCTGATTGTTTCGCAATCTCTAAAAATGGATTTCGTTTAGACATTGGGACTGACGGATTAACCACAACACAATCAATGTCAATAAAATCATGCTCAATATGACCTCCAAGTGAATACCTAAGGTTTGGATGTTGTCCGATTTCCTGAATGGATGCTTCAAGCGCTTTCTCATCCTGTAAGTCAGTAACGCAAACTTGGGCGCCCTCCTGAATGAGCCACTTAGTTACACCAACACCACCACCAAACTCGCCCAATCCCATCACGACGACTTTTGCCGGAAACTCAATCACTGCATCCCCTCAAACATTGCGGTTTTCTTTCTCGCTCCACCAACCTTTCGTTGGTAAACCCACCACTCCAACAGGAGTACGATCAAAACCGAACCAAGTGCCCATGGCCATAGCGGAACAAACGATCTCCTTGAATTCTCACTGCTATCAACAACAGTTGTGCCAACTTGAACCGTTTCAACCGTTGGAATGTAAGATT
>JAKVBR010000170.1 GCA_022447165.1 Phycisphaerales bacterium
CAAAAGTGATCTCGCCAGAACACTGCTCCCTCGTCTTCTCTACCCAATTTCGTACTTCATCTGCGTTATATGTGTTGTCGATGGAAAGCATAGGGATAGCGTGTTCAATCGATTCAAAAGCATCGATTGGTTCGCCCCCAACTCTCTGAGATGGGCTTGAGGGATCAAATGCATCAGGATTTGCTTGCTCTAACTCAATGAGTTCGGCCATCAATTCGTCATAATCCCTATCTGACATCAGGGGCTCTGCGTCAACGTAATACGCAAAGTTAGCGCTGTCCAAGAGATTCCTTAACTCAGTGATTCGGGGTGGTGTTCCCATGTCGTAGAGGATAATGCCTGATGAGCGAGTGTGCCGATAAATAGGCGTGCGCATCTTTCAATATCTGCTCTTACTGAGTGCTTTTTTTACTCAACAAACGCTTGCCGATTTGCAGTCAGATGTTGAACGGATTGTCAGCAATGCTTCGCTCAACAAAGGCCACGCCTCTATTCACATCATTGATACTGAAACGAACGCGCCGCTCGCAAGCATCAATAGTTCAAAGATGATGATTCCAGCGAGTAATCAAAAATTGCTCACGACTGGCTCTGCTCTCCACGTGCTTGGTCCATCTTTTCACTTTGAAACTAAACTCATCAAAGATGGTAAAAATGTCCACATTGTTGGCGATGGAGACCCTACTTTTGGAGACATGGAACTTTACCCAGAACTTGAAGGGACAAGTGAACGAGCGTTTCTCGGCCGAGTACTAGATGAATGGGTCAATGCAATCAAACAATCTGGAAGTTCTAGCATTGATACGCTGTTTATCAATGACAGTATCTTCGACCAAAATTTCATCCATCCCACTTGGCCTGCTGATCAAATCAATAATTGGTATTGCGCACAAGTCGCTGGCGTGAACTACCACTTAAATGTCATTCACTTTTATCCATCACCAGTGAATGGAACGCGAGCATCGCTTGGGACATACTCGCCAGCGATTGAGTGGCTCACAATCAACAACAGGACTTCTTCAAAAACAGGAAAGAAGGACAAGTCCTCATTTTGGGTTGCCCGATTGCCCAACTCAAATGAAATGACTGCAAGAGGCAACGTCAAAGCGACTCATAAAGAGCCCGTTAAAGTTGCCTTTCATGACCCCCCAATGGTGTTTGCTCAATCACTTGCATCACGCCTACGCAAGCATGGCATTACCGTCAAAGATGTCAAAAGAACTCGCAACACGCCAATTGGCGATGTCATATTTGTTAAAAGAACGCCACTTCAACTAGCGCTGATGAGAGCAAATGTCGACAGCCACAACATGTACGCTGAGGCCCTCATCAAACGGATTGCTGCTGCAACAGGAGTCCAGGGCTCGTTTGAAGAAGGATCCGAAATCGTCGAACGGTCTGTTGCCCAACGCATTGGTCATGCGAACCCCTTAACCGTCGCAGACGGTTCTGGAATGAGCCGAAAAAATCAATTGACCACTCAAGCCCTGTGTCAATGGCTTGCGTCATTTGACATCGAAGAACCCG
Organism: Phycisphaerales bacterium; assembly: GCA_022447165.1. Classification (GTDB taxonomy): domain Bacteria; phylum Planctomycetota; class Phycisphaerae; order Phycisphaerales; family SM1A02. Next base: position 1,528 of record JAKVBR010000170.1, read on the forward strand.
CTGGCGAGATGCTACTTGACTCGCTTGCGACACCGGGCGAAGGCACGCTCCGCAATCGGTTTAAAACCTTCGATATCGATGGAGTACAGGTCCATGCAAAGAGCGGGTATCTCAACGGCGTTTCCACGCTCAGCGGTTACATTACATTTGAACACAGAGCACCTATTGCGTTTAGCATCTTTGTCAATGGCGTAAAGGGTACAGTAAAAGGGGCTAAGAACATGCATGAAGCATTGGTCTTAGCCACCATTCACTCGTTCAATTAAACTGAACTGTTAACCGTCGTGGTCCCCCTTGTCACCATGGCCGTGTCCATGTTCGGCGTCGTTAGCATCAGCGTGACCTTCATCACTGTCACCAACACCGAGTGCTTTTGAGACTGCTTCCTTTAAGTCAGCAATCATTTTCTCGCCGCCTGCAAAACCGCTGTGTTGGTTTGCAATTGTGCCATCAAGCCCTACGATTACAGTTGTTGGGATGCCATTGATTTTATAGTTGTCGGTGAGCTTTTTATCCGCGCTTCCCATGAGCACATCTACAGTGTACTTGTTGTCAGACCAGAATTTCTTAACCTTCTCATCTTGACCTTCTTCCCATACGTTTACTGCATAAACTTTGACGTTGAGACCTTCTTCTTTGATCCAATCATTGAACTGATTGAGGTACGGAAGTCCACGCTTGCAAGGCCCACACCATGTTGCCCAAAAGTCAAGAACAACGACGGTGCCCTTTAACTCTGAAAGCGTCACATTGCCAGAACCATCCATGTTTGCAAGTGTGAAATTAGGTGCAGATTCACCAGAAAGATTTTCTTCTTCTGGCATTTCAAAATCTTCATCTAAACCATTGGCTTCCATGTACTCTTCCATTGAAGCGTATTTCTTTCGACCCCCTGCATCAACTTTGATTGCTGGCGCTTCTTTTAGGAGTTCTACGTTAGAGCGAACAGTCACTGTGAGCTTTGCTCCTGGCTGATTCATTTCCATATCCACTGAACTAATCGTGTTGTCATTAATTTTGATCTTTGCTGAACCCATCATTGACTTCAAGTTGATAACGGAACCCTTTTCTGCTTTCTCAACAGATGTCACTTCAACGCCAGGTGCGCCCATCGTGAATGAACTAATCCAATCTTCATACGAATCGCTGTAGCGAAGTTGAACCGCCCACATGCCAGGCATCATTGCTGAACCACCAGGCATTAATTCTTCAAGACCACCAAGAAGCGAATCTGCTTTGACTGCAAGGTAGCCCTCGTCATCTCCAGGTGTGATGATTGAGAGTTCTCCGTCAACCCAGTACAGATCCATTTGCTCTTCGACATAAAAGCGAGCGCTTTTTTCGCAGAGTTGCGCGTTGACTTTAATGTTCTGAGCTTCCATGCCCATGAATTCAGGAACGTGAATAATCGTGTCCTCTGAAACACAGCCAGACACTTTATACGCCTTGTGTACACCTTCAAAGAGGGCTTTTGCTTGTTCAGCAGGTGTTGGACCACTTGCAGCGTCATCTTGCGCAAGCAAGGATGTGGAGAATGTTGCTGACAACGCAACAGTTGATGCGATTA
>JAKVBR010000171.1 GCA_022447165.1 Phycisphaerales bacterium
AGTACATCGTCAATCATGCATTCAACAGATACAGGGGTTCCCACTGAATCAACGAGCAAACCATTGCACTCACCCATTGCATCGATGAGGTGGGTATCGATGCCAGTTGCAGCAAGGTGAAGTTGCAATTCATCGTTGTCTTGGCGCGAGCTCTTCCCTTGAATCACAGTTTGCTGATTGCCAATGGTGTACACGCCATTGAATGAACTATTGCCGTTCATGTCGATGACATCAATCACTGCAGCAACGGCAACAGACGATGCAAACTTAACGCCAACTATTTCTTCAGCTAGTTTTGGATGAACCGTTCCTGTGACATTACATGCAGTGAGCCGTTCAAGACCATTGTCGCCAAGTTCTAAAAACCCTGAAAGTTGCAACTGATTAGCATCGAATGAAAAGATGTTTTCATCTTCCTTCAATGTCAATGACAAATCACAGAGTGAACCAACATCACGTGTTATGTTGACGTTATTGAATCCTGCAATATCTGCGAGAATTGAAGTTGGAAACTGTTGTACATCAATTGATGCGTGTTCTGTTGGGGGTGAATGTATGACACCATCGAGCAGTGCAAGAAGCGAGGAGGGCTTTCCCTTTTGCGTTGAAGAGATTCTGAATGCGGTTGACTTGTCGTTGGTTGTTGCCGAGCCCTCAACCATGACACGGTGTTGATCTTGAACTGAAACTACAGTGTCAACATCTTTAATCACAACATTTGACTCAGCCACATGGAGTGGTCCTGAACAAGATAGACGACCTTGCAGCGTAAAGAGATCGCCATGCGGAATGCACTCATCAATTGTCGCGTTAACTGTTGAGTTCCCTAACAGGCGACCGTTCGATACAGTTTTGATGAGTCCAGAATCAACCGAAGCATTCAATTTTACATCTGTAAACGATTTGAAAGATGGAGAAACGAAACCGCTTGCTTGGCACTGGCTACTCTCAAATGAAAATTGAAAGGGTTTGCCCTGCTGCAAGTTTGTTAATCTCAGCGCAAAGGAATCTCCAATATCACGCTCGATGTCAATTGGGGTCGTATGTAAGAATGGAGCAAGCAGGCTGCTTGGAACTTGTTCAAGATGGGCCATGCCAGTCACTTCATATCCATCAAACGCAACTGCATTTGTTTCACCCTTAGATTGCGAGAACTGGAGTTTGACTTGAATGTCACCACTATCTTCTTCGTACTCTTGAAGCGATCCTCGCATGTCAAGATTCATTGTGGTTTCAATGTCTGGAGAACTCAGCGAACCAGACATTGTCGTTACTGACCAACCACCAATTGAACCGACAGATGGAATTGGGATGGACTGAATTTCAAAAGTAGAAGTGAACTCGCAATTGTCATTGAGTTCATACTGTGCATCGAGGCAGTTTGGTGATGTCGCCTGAAATGTGAGATGTCCACCATCCTGATGTGTTGCTTGGAGGTCAATTGATAGTGCTCCAGATGGACTCAGCGTGACAGTTCCTGAGTCAACAACGAGGTCGAGTGTGTCATGTGTTCCGACTGCCAATTGTCCATCTACTGTGAGTTGAATTGATGAAGATTGTTTGAAGATGTCAATGAGCGAAGCGTTTATTGAGCAATTGAAGGTACCACTGAGTTCATCTTCACTGAGTTGTAACCCGCGAATCTCTTGAGGGCCAGCCCAAGTCAATGACACCTGCTCAACAAGAATGCCTTCATCCTCAAGCATCGTTTGAGTGATGTTTGACACATAAGGTGGAATCGCAACATAAGCGGTAGCACCAAGAAGGACAATGATCCCAAGAATGACATATGCGATCTTCTTCTTCATCTCAATGGCATGATACTCTCAAGAGTTTTGTCTGGTATCCTTGCTGATATGGCAACTTCGCAAATTGAGTGTATCGCGCACGCCAAAATTAACATGTCACTCTCTGTTGGCACAAAACAATCCAATGGTCTGCACGAGATTGCATCACGAATGGTGCCGATCTCCTTGCATGATACGCTCACGCTTACCCCGCTCGATGCTCACGCTTTGTCAAGGTATGCCATCCTTTGGGAAGAAGATGCGCCAAAGCAGACCGAGATAGATTGGCCAATTCGATCCGATCTCGCAGTAAAAGCACACGTACTCGTCCAAAATCAAGTTGGAATGACGCTGCCAGTTCAACTTAAACTTCAAAAGCGTATTCCTGTAGGCGGCGGCCTAGGGGGCGGTTCCGCGGATGCTGCAGCAATGCTCATCGGTTTAAAGCAACTCTTTCATCTTGATGTCGATTTGCAACCCCTTGCTTGCGAGCTTGGTTCTGACGTGCCGTTTCATCTTGCTGGTCATGCGGCAATTGTGGGTGGCACAGGCGAATCGATTACTGAGACGCCGGTTGAACATAAAACGATTTTGCTCTGTATTCCGCCATATGGGTGCAATACAGGGGCTGTCTATCAAGCATTTGAAAGGCAAGGACCGCAACAACTTGAAGTTCATCGAGTTGAATCGGGAGAACTTTTCAATGCGCTCACGAATGCGGCGTGTGAGGTGACGCCTCAGTTAAAAAATGATTTAGAAGAACTCGCAAATATTTGCGAATGTGAGGTGCATCTCTCGGGGAGCGGCTCAACGATGTTTGCAATATGCGATAATGATTCGCACGCACAATCACTTGCTGAAGCAATCCAATCGTCAACGAATTGCATTGCAGTTGTAACTGAAACGTGCGTGCCAGAGAACATGGAGAAGTGAAATGACATTAGCAACAACGAATTTTGTGCCCACAGACATTGATGCAACAATGTGGGAAAACCTCAAGCCATATTATGATTCGCTTCTTGAGCGAACCTTCAAATGTCAGGGCTGCATTGCACAGTTTTTAATCGATTGTTCTGAACTTGATGCGACTGCGGATGAAGCGGGTTCAAACTTGTACATTGCAATGACGTGCAATACTGAAGATGAGGAAGCAAAGAAGGGCTTTCTCAACTTCATCGAAACGGTTGAGCCAGAGTTAAAGAAAGTACGATTCGAGATTAAAAAGAAAGTGGTTCAGTGTGAACACGCTGCATCACTTGATCAAGAACGCTATGGAG
>JAKVBR010000172.1 GCA_022447165.1 Phycisphaerales bacterium
GTCATTGATGTGTGCGTTGGCGGAAGAGTGCGCCGCATTGTTTCATTTGCTGCCATGTGTAGCAAGTATCGGCAAGTTATCCTTAAACACTTGAAGCATATGCTTTGTTAAACAACTGAAGCAAATGCGCAATTGGTGAATCACTTCCAAAGTCATCGCGTGCTCGATAGTAAACCTTGCATAACCCCCTTGCTGACGGTTGACCAACTTGACGAAGCGTTCCCGTGATGTGCGGCATCGCCCTTTCTAAACTTGAAGGGCTGAGTGTTCTGAACACAACATCTTGTCCGTCTAACACCATCGCTTCAATCCCAAGCAGTGAAGCATGCACTCTGAGTTGATGATAACTGACAAGATCTTGCGCATGCTCAGGGAGTTCGCCATAACCGCTCTGCATGTCTTTGACAATTCCATCAATTGCTTTAACTGTTGTTGCCTCAGCAAGGCGCCTGTAGTACACAAGTCGTCTTCGCTCAGAAGCAATGTAAATCTCCGGAATTCGCCCCCTATCTCCAATATCAATGACTACATCACTGACCGATGTCTTCGCTCCTTCTTTCATTTCATTGACTGCTTGGTTTAGAAGTTGGCAATACATTTCATAACCCACTGCTGCAATGTGACCTGATTGCTCAGCACCTAGAAGATTACCCGCACCTCTGATTTCTAAATCTCTAATTGCAATCTTGAATCCGGCACCAAGCATTGAAAACTGTTCGATCGCATGCAACCGTTTACGAGTTGTAGGATTTAAGTTTCGCTTTTTCGGAAGCATGAGCGTGCAATACGCTCGATGTTTGTACCGACCTACTCGTCCTCTTAATTGATGTAAATCGGAAAGCCCAAACCGATCGGCATCTGCAATGAACATCGTGTTCGCGTTTGGTATATCAATCCCAGACTCAATGATGGTCGTAGACACAAGAATGTCTGCCTCACCTTGCACAAAACCAAGCATGACCTTTTCAAGTTCTCTAGAAGGCATTTGACCATGCCCAACGATGACATTTGCATCTGGTGCCATACTCCTAATCTCAGTAGCCACTGCGTCAATATCGCCCACTCGATTGTGAACATAAAAGACTTGCCCATCTCGGGCGAGTTCCTTCTGGATGCCCTGCTTAATCATTTCTCGATCCCACGGTTTGATTTCCGTGACAACTGCCCTTCGATCGACCGGCGCAGTTTGCAACGCGCTAATGTCACGAATACCAAGAAGTGCCATATGTAACGTTCTTGGAATTGGTGTTGCAGTCAACGTTAACACATCCGCTTCAGTCCTAAAGTCAAGCAGTCGTTGTTTGTGCTCAACGCCAAAGCGTTGCTCTTCATCGATGACGACGAGTCCCAATGATTGAAACGCAACATCTTGACTGAGAATGCGGTGCGTGCCAATAAGCACATCAATTTCACCGCAAGAACACGCTTCAAGGATTTCTTGCTTCTCTTTTTCTGTTTGAAAACGCGTCAGGGAAGCAACTTTGAACGGATATGCCCGCAATCGTTTTGCAAATGTTCTGTGGTGCTGAATTGCAAGAACAGTTGTCGGAACTAACACGGCAACTTGGTAACCCGATTCGGTTGCTTTGAACGCTGCTCTAATAGCCACCTCTGTTTTACCAAATCCGACATCACCGCAAACGAGCCGATCCATTGGTCTTGGAGATTGCATGTCTTCTTTTACGGCCTCAATAGCACTTAACTGGTCTTCTGTTTCTTCGAATGGAAAACTTGATTCAAACTCATGCATCCACTCGGTGTCTTGTTGAAACGCGATTCCAGGTGCTGCTTCTCTCTGAGCATGCACTCTGAGCATTTCCTCTGCTAACTGCACCACAGCGTCCTTTGCCTTGTCTTTTTGATTGTTCCAAGCAGTCCCGCCAAGCGCAGAGAGTTTGGGCTTTCCTTTAAATGCGCCAATGTATTTCTGGACCAAGTTCGCCTGTGTAGCAGGCGCATGAAGAAGACGATTGTCAGCAAACTTGAGCGTTAAAAAGTCTTGATTTGGCTTTCCGTCAAGTTGTCTAATCCCCAAATATTCAGAGATGCCAAAATCACGATGAACAACGATATCGCCAATGTCAAACTCGGACAACTGCTCACGCATCGCAGACCGTTTTGGTTTGACCGCTCTTCGAAGTTCGTATCGATGAAACAACTCATGACTTGGCACGATTGCAATTTTTTGATCAAGCACAAAGCCTCTTTGCACGAATCCACCTCCGATTGAAAGCGTCGCATGCCCGTGTAAAGGTTGCCCCTCCTCGGTAAACTCTTGCATGCGCTTTAGTTCGCCAACCGTCTGGCACATCACAACGACATGGTTCTTCTCAGCAATCTGCGATAACTCGGCAAGCGCTTCAGCAGGCGATTGCGAAAATGATTGGAGCGCAATGACATCTAACTCGACATCGAATCCTTGCTCTTTGAGCGTTTTGCACGCAACGATGCGGGACGTGGCACGCCGCATTGCTTCTTTTAAATCGTCCGGATGGCAAAGCCCAGAAGCATCTATAACTCTCCCGTAGTAACTGTTTGCTTGCTCATAAAACTCATCGATATCCGAAATGACAACCTGCCAATCACTGCTTAAAAAATCGAGTAGCGTGCTACTTGATTGCTCATGCTTCAGGGTTGTGAGTACGACTTCATCGATTTTGCGATCTGAGCCCAGCGAAACGGGATCGACTTCATTGATGCTCTCAACGTCGTCTCCAAAAAAATCGATTCGGACAAACTCACTTGCAGACGTCGCGATATCGATCACTCCACCTCTCACAGCAAACTGCCCTTGCTCATCAATCATTTGCCTCCGCTCGTATCCTGATCGAACAAGCCACTCTTGGAGTTCGCTGAGTGAATGTCTATCCCCAACAGAGATTCTTCGCACAACCTGTTGAAGTTCCTTTGGCGACTGCACTGATTGCATGAGTGAAGCAGCAGAAGCGACAACAACCCCGCTTTGCACACTCTCAAGTTGTTCAAGTAATCCTAGACGCATCGTGATTAAATCTTCTTGGTCATCACTTTCAAGCGCTGGGAATAAGAATGCCTTGACGTCTT
>JAKVBR010000173.1 GCA_022447165.1 Phycisphaerales bacterium
GGTGCAGCGTTTGCGATTTGTTCTGAAACTGACTTGACGATCTTGACGTTGGTTGCGATGAGGTCATCTCTACTCATGCCTGGCTTTCTTGGAATGCCAGCAGTCACAATCACCACATCACTGCCTTCGACATCTTTGTAATCAGCAGTACCAATGATGTTTGCGTCAAATCGTTCCATTGGACTTGCGCAGAACAAGTCAAGTGCTTTGCCTTGGGCAACGCCCACTGATTCTGGAATATCAACGAGAACGACATCGCCGAGTTCTTTTGAAGCTGCCCAGACGGCACATGATGCTCCAACATTTCCTGCACCAATGACACTGATTTTTGCTCTACGCATTATGGGTAAACACCTTATTTTGGGGTAAAAGAGTTGAAAACGAATCATTCTACACGATTCCGCCAATCTAATATTGCTTTCTTGTGGGTATGCTACGCACATGCTTAAACAAATCATTATTGGCGGTATCGTTGGCGGAATCACCCTCTTTGTATGGGGTTTTGTTTCTTGGTTCGTGCTCACTTGGCACTTTGACACCATAAGGCAAGATGAGGGCATTCATGCTGTCGTTGAAAATGTGACTGAACACCTCTCTGAAGCAGGCGTCTATTTTTACCCTCCAATGACAGAAGCGCACCGAACTGAAGAAGGTGGTGCTGAAGCGTGGGCTGAACTCCACCGAAGTGGTCCACACGGTTACGTCGTCGTTCAACCAAACGGCAGTGAACCGATGTCGCCAATCACGCTTGCAAAGGGCTTTGTCGCCGATGTAGTCGCAGCGATGATGGCTTCGCTCCTTCTTATTGCAGCACTGCCATCACTTCGGAACTACCGAGCAAGAGTCGTCTTTGTTGCGTCACTTGGCGTGTTTGCAATTCTCTCAGGATACATCGTCGATGGCATCTTCCACGACTTCCCCGTTCGTTATACGGTAGGGCTTGCAACAGATACCGCAATTGCGTGGACCCTTGCAGGACTCGCAATTGGCGCGATTGTGAAATAGAACGATAAGAATGAAGCGTTAATCTTGTTCCGCAAGCATGCGCATCATGTCGACACACCTGTTTGAGTAGCCCGCTTCGTTGTCATACCAACTGACGACTTTGAAGAATGTATCGCTCAATCCAATGCCTGCTTCAGCGTCGTAGATACTACTTCTGGCATCACCAATAAAGTCGGCACTCACGAGTGGCTCTTCGGTGTACCCAAGCACACCTTCCATTGCGCCGTTGGCTGCTTCCTCCATCGCTACACAAATCGTTGCGTAATTGGTTGACTTGTTTGTGCGGACTGTAAGATCAACGACTGAAACGTCAGCGGTTGGCACTCGCATCGCCATGCCTGTTAACTTGCCTTGAAGTTGTGGCAAACAAAGCCCAACTGCTTTTGCAGCACCAGTACTTGCAGGAATGATGTTCATGTATGCATTTCGGCCACCGCGGAAGTCCTTTTTGGTTGGACCATCTTGTGTTGGTTGCGTTGCGGTTGCTGCATGAATCGTTGTCATGAGCCCTTCTTCTAATCCGAAGTTGTCGTCAATGACTTTCGCAATTGGCGCAAGGCAGTTGGTTGTACAAGATGCATTTGAAAGCACTGTGTGCTTTGCTGGGTCATATTGGTCGTGGTTTACCTTGTAGACAAACGTCGGCACTTCATCAGGTGTTTTCGTCGGTGCTGAAATGAGCACGCGTTTTGCGCCACCTTCAAGGTGCTTGCTTGCACCTGTTGCATCAGTAAAGAATCCAGTTGATTCAAGGACATAATCAACGCCAAGGTCGCCCCAAGGAAGTTGCGCTGGATCGCGTTCGCTTAAACACTTGGTCGTTTTGCCATCAATTTCAAAGCCCTCGTCAGTGACGTTGACCTTCTTGGAAAATGTGCCATGCATCGTGTCGTATTGAAGCAGGTATCCAAGGTTGTTTGACGGAACGAGATCGTTGATGGCGACGATTTCAAAATCACCGCTCAGTGTTGCTGCTCTGTAGACGAGTCGTCCAATTCGACCAAAACCGTTAATGCCAATGCGAATAGTCATGATGATTCCTTTGTTTCTTTGCTTCGCGCAATCCAGGGGGTATCTTGAATGCCCTCTTCCTTGTTTGCAAGTCGTGCAAGTGCAAAGAGAAGGTCACTGAGTCGATTTATTAATATCAGAATGTGCAAGGAACAGCCGCCTTGACGGTGCAGTGAGACAATGCTGCGTTCAGCGCGTCTGCAAACTGCTCGTGCAAGGTGAAGTGATGCTGCCCTCGTACTTCCGCCCGGCAACACAAATGCATTTAACTTGTCGTTTTGCGAATCAGCTTTGTCAATCCATGCTTCGAGCGATGCAATATCTTCTTCATCAATTCGGCGAACATGCTCATTGTCAACCGGTGTTGCAAGGTCTGCGCCAACATCAAAGAGGAGAGATTGCAGAGGGTTGAGCGATTCGTCATGGACAGAGCCAATCGCAGCGTTTGTTTCATCAACATCACCAACCGCATGCATTCGCACATCGTTTTTTAAAATTCTACCCCCACCAAACAGTCCAGTACTTCCGTCGTCACCTGTTTTTGTATACAGGGGCATGCCGTTTACTCAAGTGCCGCTGCGCCAGAGATGATTTCAGTGAGTTCCGTCGTAATTTGTGCTTGACGGGCTCTGTTGTAATCGCGACGCAAATCCTTGCCAAGGTCGTTGGCGTTTTCGGTCGCTGCTTTCATGGCAATCATACGCATGATGTTTTCACTGACGACTGCATCATTGAACACCTGGAAGAGTGTTGTTTTGACGCTTCGTGGAAGAAGGTCATCAAGAATTTCACCCGCTGAAGGTGAAAATTCATAGTTTGCAGATGCGCCACCACCGTTTGCATCTGATTGCGTATCTTCTGATGCAAGTGGTAAGAGTTGAATTGTTTCTGGAATTTGGCGAGCGTTTGACTCAAATCGCATGTATGTCACGCGGACTGCGTCCCATTTGCCTTCGGCAAACTCTTCCATGTAACGATCTGCAATTCTCGCAACAT
>JAKVBR010000174.1 GCA_022447165.1 Phycisphaerales bacterium
GACTTTCGAAGAAGCGCTTTCAATTGCAACGCTTGTGGAAACACTTGCTGATTCCGGCGCGATCCCATTTGCAAAACCAGCGTCGATGGCGATGAACAAGATTCTTTCTCAACTTCCTTTTGATTTGAAAGATGAACTGTTAAACCGACTCAGCACAATGCAACTGCGCTCCACAAAGACGACTGATGAGGGTGGGTACGAGGATGTTTATGACAGGGTCCAGCAAGCCCTCCTTTCAAAAACGATGCTCAACTGCAAGTATGAAAGCACATCATCTACCAATCACGACGAGCTATTTTTGTTTCATCCTTATGCACTCTTCTTCGGAACACGCGCGTGGTATGTTGTGGGGTTCCATGAAGGTCGAGACGCCATCCGCACCCTTAAACTCAGCCGTTTTCTAGGCATCGAACAAACAAACTTGACCTATGAAATCCCTGCTTCATTTAATCTCGATGCGCATTTAGGTAACGCGTGGAATATGATTGCAGGCGACAAAGATTTCGAAGTTGAACTTCACTTCAAACATCCATTCTCGCAAACAGTGAGCGACACGACTTGGCATCCAACGCAAAACATTGATTGGCATGACGATGACTCGTGCACTTTAACTTGCACCGTGTCTGGTCTTGAAGAGATTGTGTGGTGGGTGTTGTCGATGGGACCAAACTGCGAAGTCATTAAGCCAGAAGAATTGCGAACGCGCATCCAATCACTTGCTGAACAAACGCTAACGGTCTATCAACAAACGCAAACGACTTAACCCACCCTTTTCAATACCGCAATAAAGAAACCAGTGGTGAGGTCGTTTGGGATGATGCGCATTGCATGAGATAAATCTGTAGACGCTGACCAATTTTGAAAGGAAGTGAGCGGCGTTCGAACTGTTGGGAGTAACAACCCTTGCGGCACTTCGATGAGTTCTGCTTTGATCGACTTCTTTTTCAGCACCTTATCGAGCACCATCTCATTTTCTTCGGGTGCAAACGTACATGTCGAATACACGACTTGCCCGCCGACTTTCACGCAACGAAGTGCTGATGCCAGAATTTGTTGCTGGAGTTTTGCGAGCGTTTTGATGGATTGTTCACTCCACCGTGACATTCGTATTGGCTTCTCAACTCTGAACCGCCCTTCACCACTACAAGGCACATCGACGAGCACTCTATCAAAGCAATCTGCGTACATCCTGCCAAGTGACTCAGCGGGTTCATTGATGACTTCAACATTCGTTGCGCGTTGTTGTTGGAGAATCTCGCGTAATCGGTAGAGCCGTTTTTTAGAGCGATCATTTGCGATGATGCGTCCTTTGTTTTGCATGAGCGCTGCAATTAAACTCGTTTTAGAACCGGGGGCAGCGCACATATCGAGTACTGACAAATCGGTGGACACGTTCAGGACATGCGCAGCAAGCATGCTTGATGTCGATTGGATGTACACCTTGCCTTCCTTGAACACATCAAGAGATTGAAGGTCGCGAATAGTCCCTTGCTTAATGATGAACGATTGCGGACACCATGCAATCGGTTCTACACTCAACTCAGAATCATCAATTGCTCGTAGGACTTCTTCTTCTGAACTTTTCAGTGTGTTGACTCTAAACGCAACGATTCGTTCATTTGAGAATGATGCAATCGTCGAATTGAAATCATCACCAAGCACTGCCTCAAGCCGCTCAATTGCTCGGCGAGGCAATTGCGATAATGGTGAGTTGAGAGAATGAATCTCGTCCATCTCACTATTTTAGTGCAATGCTTCTGATTAGCCGCATAATCCAAGAATTTCGATGTCATCGTCGAGGCGGCCTGTAAGGAGCGTGTCATCAAGTTCGATGAGCCGAACGGAGTTGCACTCTGCCAGATCGAATACATGAATGGCATACCGCCCAATGCTATCACCATTGCCATCACCAATGTCATCATTAGGACTTGGGGGCGAGGATGAGATTTGAAGCGTATGACTCTTACGAGCGCTTCCACCAAAAGCGCTAGTTCTGTCTTGTCGTTTTCGTTGAAGTTCTGATTGCTTGATTCGCATGACCATGTGTGATTCTCCTTTTGTGTGCAGCGTGAATTCCGCTGCTCTTCCTGTGCAAGAGAAGTATCGTCTACCCCACTGACAACATCATGTCAGTCATTTGATAGGTTTTTGTTAGGGTTTGCCATAGGGCTCAAAAATGGAATTTATTACGTAACTAAACCTGATCCGATACCATGCAAACCATGATTAAGACTCTTTGGACAATTGTTTGCTTTTTTGGTGGCGCTGCAATTCTTGGAATTGGCGCTTGGTCACTGTTTGACTCTGTTGTGCTATCAATCATCGGAGCCATCATTGGTGCAGCCCTAGGCATACTGTTCAGCAAACACATCAGTTTGCTGGACTTCCTAAGTACTTAACTTATGTAGTTGCCTGAGACGGCTCGGCAGCAGTCACTATTGATTCAATCGTTGCGAGTGTTTCTACGATTGCTTCTACCGCTTGTAACAACTCATCTTTGGTGGTCGTGCGAGCAAAACTGAATCGCACAGCACCCCACTCCCCTTCTTCTGGCGTTCCAAGTGCTTCGATCACTTTTGATTCTTTCAGCGCGCCGCTTGAACATGCTGAGCCAGATGATGCGCAGACGCCGTTCTCTGAAAGCACTAACAGCATGAGTTCGCCCTTCACATTCGGAAACAAAACTGATGATGTCGTCCACGCACGCGCTGCGCCAGAGGAATTGATGTGAATTGCTGGCAATGCCGCTTGAAGCGCATCTTCGAAGGATGCTTTATTTGCTTCCATGGCTTCGATGTTTTCAGAAGTGAGCCACGTCATTGCGCTCTCGCACGCAACGCCAAACCCGAGAATCGCTGGCACATTTTCAGTACCACCCCTGCGTCCGCGTTCTTGTGGACCACCTGTTACGAGCGGTGACACTGCAACCCCCATGCGTG
>JAKVBR010000175.1 GCA_022447165.1 Phycisphaerales bacterium
AGTCATGGTGAATGAACTTCAACAAAAACAAGTGAAGTTAACTTCGGCATCATCTCGGTTAGAAGCATCGAGTCCAACTGCAGTGTTACAGAGGGGTTTTTCGCTGACTGAAGATGAAAATGGGAACATCATTCGTTCAATCAAGCAAGTAAAGAAAGATGTTGCATTAAAAACAATAGTCGCAGACGGAAGTATTGAGTCCAAGGTAAAGTGTACGCATGAGTGAAAAACCAATAAAACCAGAGGAGATGTCATTTGAAGAAGCAGCCAATGAACTTGATGGCATAATTGCAGTCATCGATCGTGGAGAAGAGGATTTAGAAACAATGATGGCGTCTCATGCTCGCGGGCAATTGCTTGTGAAGCGCTGCCAATCCCTTTTAGAGCAAGCAGAGCAACAACTAAAAACCGTAGACGTTGAAGAACTTGACGACTAATCGGTAAGGAACTTCTTTGAGCATCGCATCACACGTTGATTATGAATCTTATCTGTTCAAAGCGGCACTGCTTGAACACGTACCGCCTGCAATCTTTGTGTTATTGCTTGGTTGTTGTGTTGGGTCTTTTTTAAATGTTGTGCACTACCGAATGCCGCGGCAACTCAAATTGCTCACGCCACCAAGCAGTTGTCCATTGTGTAATCACAAATTAAAGTTCTTTAGAGAGAATTTGCCAATCATTGGATGGTTCATCATTGGTGGTAAATGTTTGCACTGCAAAGCGCCCGTTTCAAAAGAGTATCCCATCGTTGAAGCGCTGACGGGACTTATGTTTCTTGGTGTATATGTACTCTGTTACTGGGTGCCGCAATCGACGCCATTCTTTGGAGATATATTTGGTTCATGGTGGCATGCGAACACTATTTACAAAACACTTCCGATGTACCTCGCGTTAGTCACACTCTGTTCTGGGCTCTTGGCGATGACAGTGATCGATGCAAGGACATTTACGATTCCGATTCAGATTCCTAATGCGATGGTCATTGCAGGTCTGCTTGCTGCGGGTGTTCAAGCATGGATCCATCTTAGACATACTCCAAATGAGTTATGGCCGGTTCCACTGCCAGATTGGACATGGAGTGCAACTGCAATGGGGGGAATTACGGGCGTTTTGCTGAGTACATTCCTTCTTCGAATTGGTGTGTTCAAATTTAGTTTTGCGGACTACGAAGAGTATGTCACGGAAGATCATCCGATTGCAGGGTATCCACACGCGCGCCGTGAGATGGTCAAAGAGTTGCTCTTTTTAGCTCCTGTGTTGATTGGTTTGTTTGTTGGATTCTTTGCAGGATACGAACGTGGAACACCGCCACTCTTCATTCAAGCAGTTTCAGGGAGTTTGCTTGGATATTTAGTTGGTGGAGGATTGGTCTGGGCGATTCGAATTTTTGGAACGCTTGCATTCGGCAGGGAGGCAATGGGGCTTGGCGATGTTCATCTTCTAGGTGGCGTTGGTGCAATCCTAGGATGGTTTGACCCTATTCTGATTTTCTTCATCGCGCCGTTCAGCGGGCTCATTTTTGTGCTGTTCTCAAGCGTGTTAGAGAAGATAGGTAAGTCGCAGCGTGAAATCCCCTATGGCCCGCACCTCGCTGTGGCAACGCTTGTGGTTGTGTTTTGCAGACCCTTTGTGACGGATGTCTGGCATATCATCATGCCGAACATCACACTCCCATAATTTTTACAGTAAGAAATGTGTTCTGACGATTTGACGAATGTGGCACATTCCGTTTCAATACACATAACACCAGTCGCCGTTGGAACCGGCACGGTTAAACAGGATGTTTAACCTACCACTGGATGTCAGTCCTCTGTTATGGAGAAAGGACACGCACGATGCGCATAACAATGAAAAGTTTGCTTCTCACAGCACTTTCGGGAATGATGAGTTTTTCACTCGTTGGTTGTAACTCAAATCTTAAAACTGAAAATGAGTTGCTTAAGAAAGAAAACGAAGAACTTCGGGCACAATATCAAGACGCGACCAATGCACTTCAAGCGTCAGACGATGACAATGCACGCCTCAACAATGACTTGAGAAATGCACAAGAAAATGTAGAAACCCTCGCTGAGCAACTTGCGAATCAGCCAGAAACGATCAACATCTTTGAAGACATCAATGGTGTCGATGTTTCAATGAGAGACAAGGATTTGGCACTGACTGTTGCGAGTGACTTGTTATTCAATTCAGGCAGCGCAACATTGAAAACAAATGCAAAAAGCACGCTCAACGAAGTTGCGAATGCGTTGACGACTAATTTCCCAAACAAAACGATTGTCATTATGGGATACACAGATACAGACCAGATTAAGAAGAGTAATTTCAAGAGTAACTGGCACCTTGCGTTTGACAGGGCTTGGTCAGTGCGAGATTACCTCGTGACAAAGGGCGTCTCAAAAAATAACATTGCAATTGAAAGTTGGGGACCAACTAAACCACTTGCAACGAAAGAAGCAAGCCGCCGCGTCGACATTGTTGTCGTAGACAACTAAACTGTACGCACTGAGGGTGTCCTTTTAAAAGCGCGAGTTTCATCGTAAGGTGAAACTCGCGTCTTTTATCTTCTCAGAGTACCATATGTAACTTATGGGTATCTATGACAGAGATTATGCACGTCCTCAGGGACAGTTTCGTCAAGTGAGACGGCAGCAGGGTGGTTCGATTACCGTGACCACTTGGCTCATCATGATTTGTGTGGGCGTCTTTGTCATTGATCCTTTTTTAAATTTCCGTCTCCGCGAATGGCTTCATCTTTCAACAGATCACGCGATTTGGGGTGTTCAATATTGGCGCTTTATAGGATTTCAGTTCTTACACGGTAGTTTGCAGCATCTCGTTTTTAACATGATTGGGCTCTACTTCTTTGGTCCACTTGTTGAACG
>JAKVBR010000176.1 GCA_022447165.1 Phycisphaerales bacterium
CCGTGTTTTTGCATCACGCATGCGACATTCGCTTCGCCAACTGCGCTTCTAAAGACCTTGCAACCTTGTTTTTCAGCAATGTCATCAATCATTCTGCTCGTTGACAAATTAGCAGCTGCACTTCCCTGATGAATTTCAAGCCACCGCATTGCAGCAAGAACGAGTGTGAACTCTTCGCCAATGTATCCACCATACTGATTGACCACAGCAAGCCGATCTGCATCGGGATCTTGAGCAAACCCAACATCAGCATCGAATCTGACAACAGCATCGCATAGGTCTTCGAGATTTTCAGCTTTTGGTTCAGGAGTATGTGCAAACTCGCCGTTTGGTTCACCATTGAGTTGCAAGATTTCACACCCTAGGAGTTCAAGAAGTTTGTACCCGGATTCGCAACCCGCTCCGTTAATTGAGTCAAGAACGACCCGGTATTGTTTTTCTCTGATCGGAGCGGGATCAATTGTGCCAAGCAGTTTGGCAATGTGCGTGTCGTTGCCTTGTTCATTGAGTGTATGTTTCCCACCTTCTACCTTTGGCAGAGCAACATTGTCGTGAAACCGTTTGATAATCTCACTTGCTTCTTCTGCACTTGGTGCAAGCCCGTTACCATCAAGACATTTAAGGCCATTCCACGGAGTTGGGTTGTGGGATGCTGTCACGACAACGCCACCATCCGCTTTCAGTGCGTGAATCATGACGCCAGCAGTTGGTGTTGCGACGATTCCAAGTTCAGTCACTTCACATCCTGCATCTACGCACGCATCGATGACTGCTTTTGCAAGTGTTGGACCGCTTGGTCTTGAATCTCGTGCGACGCACATGACGGGCAATCTTCCAAGTTTGTCATGTAAGAATGAAATGAAAGCGGAAGCGTATGCACGAGCAACTTCTTCAGTCATTGTTTCTCCGACAATGCCTCTTGCGCCAGAAACAGATAGCATGAGTGGGGCGTCAGTCATGGTTTATAAATTGCCTTGCAGTGTGGGGCCTCAGTAACAGTCACGCTTACAAGTTTGTTTGTAAGCGGAAGTGTTTTTTCAATTTCTTGTCCAATGTAAAGTGCGACAAACTCTGCAGATGGATTCTTGCCTTCAAGCGCATCCGCTTTGTTCAAATCTGCATCGCGCAGCGGTTTGATGATGTCATCGAGTGATTTTTCCAGTGTAAGAAAGTCAACGACTAGCCCGTCATTGTCTAACGCTTCTCCGTTGACAAGCACAACTGCTTTCCAGTCGTGTTCGTGTGGGATTTCATCAACGCCAGCAACGGTCACCGCATGTGTTGCTTTGAACCCCGCTTCCACAGAAACCTCAAACATGCGTCGCTTTCCATTCTTCGTTGACTTGCCACTTTAAATGTTCTGATGAGCAGTCGATGTCGACCGAGAAAAATCCGCCGCGATGTTGCTTGACGAGATCCCAAATGATTTCACGGTCAGTTCGTGGAATGTTTTTATGCTCAACATCATCAACATGCACCCATTCAAGAACACCTTCGTCCATGTCCATTTGTTCAACTTCACTTGGATCAACATGCCGAGTGACTTCAAATGCAAACAATAGCCAATGCGTTTCGCCTTCGTATGCTGACTCAGAAAGCATGCCAAAAAGGCGAACTTCACTTGCGTCCACTTTGACGCCGGCTTCTTCTTCAATCTCACGAACTGCACAAGCGTGTGGGCTTTCACCGCGCGCCGCTTCTAACTTGCCACCAATTGGTGAGTAGCAACCATTGTTTGGTTCTTTGTTTCGGTGAATGAGTAAGAGTCGATTGTCCTTGTCATACAGATAACACAGCACTGCGATTTTGTACGGTAAGTTTGTAATGGAGTACTCGGTCATTCAGCGTCCTTGATTTGTTGTTTCATCTCTTCCACGGATGCCTGCATGCCAACCATAACAGCGCGGCTCACGATGGAGTGTCCAATGTGTAACTCACTTATTCCTTTAATCGAGGCAATCAAGCGTACATTATGGTGGGTTAGGCCGTGTCCTGCATTACATTGCAGCCCAATTTCGTGAACAAATCGAACGGCTTCTGCGACGCGGTTTTTCTCACGAATCACATCTCGGTGAGATAAATCGAGGTCGTGTTGAATGACTGCTTCAGCAAACTGGCCAGTGTGAATCTCGCAGACAGTGAAACCACATTCTTTTGCCGCCTCAATCTGGGTATTGTCAGCATCGACAAAAGCGCTGACTGGTATGTTTGCACTTGAAATTTCCGTAACGACTTGCCTTAATTTGTCTTGCTCACTGAGCACGTCAAGGCCGCCTTCAGTGGTGATTTCGTGGCGACCTTCCGGCACAATCATCGCCATCGCGGGCTTGGCTTGCGTCGCAATTTGGACCGTTTCAGGTGTAGCCGCCATCTCAAAATTAAGCGGGACATTGATCGCGTCCTTGATTGCAAACACATCACGATCTTGGATATGTCTGCGGTCTTCCCTGAGGTGCAGGGTAATCCCATCCGCGCCGCCCCTAATGGCAGCGAGCGCACCTTCTACGGGGCACGGCTCAATTGTTCGCCTTGCTTGGCGAACAGTTGCGATATGGTCGATATTGACACACAGTTTGGTCATGAAAAGCACCTTAATTTCCCCGTACAGTGTACAAAGTCGCGAGTATACTTCCACAAGACGAATTGCGTTAAAGAGCATATGAACAATGTCAGAGTTTGAACGAAAACTAGCACAACTTCAAGCCGACCTGAACACACAGGGCGCTAGGGTTTCAGACCAACTACTCAAAGCAGTTGAATCAAGTTTTGAGGGTGATACACAAACCGCTCAACTCCTCGTTGACCAGGATGAAATCATCGATCGCGTCGATGTTGAAATCGAGCGTCCATGCATTGAGTTGCTTCGAATTGGGGCCTC
>JAKVBR010000177.1 GCA_022447165.1 Phycisphaerales bacterium
AACGTCTTCTAACTGTTTCGTTTGCTTGAGGAGTACTTCAGTTTGTTTAGGACTCCCGCTTGCATCTAACACGATGACGCACCGCATGCTTGCCGGTTCATGATCTCTGAGCGAAATCTTCTGTGTGCCAAAAGGAGCATACATCACTCTTTCTTCATGCACTCGTGAAGTGGCCTCTCGATGAATTGCATGTGTTGGTGCAAGCCATGCATCAACTAACTGCGATTGCCTGATTCGGATTGCTTGAGCATGAGAAGTTAACTCAACACATACGGGAATGTCTAATTGCTTTTTAACATCACGGACTAACTGCTCAGCATCGCTGCCAAACGCTACCATTGTTTCTACGTGGTGGCTTGCCATCTGATGCGATACTTCTCTTCGCCTTGAAGAGCGTTCGATGAATGAGCAGGGCATATCAAAACAGAGTTCTTCGGAAAGCCCAGCGGAATGGCTTGTTGCTTCAAATTGCTCTGCGATTTGTTCAGGCATACAGCGAATGACATGCAAATTCTCATTCATTAGCCCTACAACAAGCCGGTGATACATTGCATGCTCTTCGAGTAATCGGTCTCTGGAGAAAAAAAGTGCAATGGTCATTTGGTTAGTCGCGGCATTGAAAGTGGATGAAGTGATTCTGCAATAGAACTTGGAACTGGCATTGGTTTTTTAGTTTCTAAATTGACGAGAACCCACAATGTTCGGCATTCGCATACGAGTATTGGTTCATCTCGCAGTGCATGGATTGTGGTGCTTCGCCATGATTTGACTCGCCTCACATCTTCAACCCACGTGCTTAACACAAGGTCATCATCAAGGAATGCTTCGTCGCGGTAGTCAATCTCATGCCGAGCGACGAACCACATGCATTGGTGCTCAAGTAGTTTTGGTCTCGTCCACCCTGTGGTATCGAGATGAATTTCTGAGGCCTTGTCAATCCACTTGATAAACTCAATGTTATTGACGTGGTTCACTTCATTGCTTGCTTGGTGTTCTAGAATTGTGATGTCACATTGATGGGCGTGCTCTAGCGGGACATCCATAAGCGTAATTGGGGTTGGTCGTGTGTTTATGTGTAACTTACTCATCTTGATCTTCTTGGGATTCATCTGGGGCAAGTGAGCGAAGGTATTTCCATGTGTAAATGCCTGTTGCATGACCATCTGAGAATGCAATTTTGATGGCGTAGTTTCCAACTAACTCGACATGCTCAATGACGAGTTCCCCATTGCTTGAGTTCGGGAGAATTGCAAGTGGATTAGCATCAAGTTCTTCTCTCATCGCTTTTGAATCTGCTGATGGAGACATACGCCTTAAATGGTGCGTTGGCAAAAAACTCGTTGAGCCGTTTGCCCACTCGATGTGCAATCCTTTTGATTTGACAACATCTAAGTGTTTTGGAGTGAAAGTCATGCCGTAGATTTTACTATGATGCTCAATATGAGTTCGAAAAAGCACCCCGCAGACTTGCTTTGTGAAGCCATTATTCAAAAATCAAACCCTCTGTGTGCAGGGATTGACCCGGTCATCGAACGCATTCCGGAATGCGTGCAATCAGATTCACCCGTTCAGTCAATCGATGCATTTTGTAGAGGCGTCATCGATGTTGTCAAAGACATCGTGCCCGCAGTGAAGTTTCAATCAGCGTGTTTTGAACGATATGGCTATCAAGGCATGAAAGTCCTTGGTGAACTAAAAAATGTGGCGAGCGAGAATGGGCTCCAAGTTGTTCTCGACTACAAACGCGGCGATATCGGGCTGACTGCAGAGCATTACGCTGTCGCAGCACAAGCAGATGGGCGAGCAGACTGGGTCACCGTAAGTCCGTATCTTGGGCTTGATTCAATCGATCCGTTCATTGATGCTGGATTGGGCGTGTTTTGTTTAGTGCGGACATCAAATCCGAGCGGTACAGCGATTCAATCGCAGCAGTTACAAAATGGCCAAACAGTCGCGTCTTCCATTGCGTCGATGCTCAGCAGTGCTGGTCAGTCATCAATCGGTGAACATGGATGGAGCTCAATTGGCGCTGTCGTCGGGGCAACAAATCCTGAAGATGCAATCGCGTTACGGGCTGATATGCCCTCGCAAATCTTCTTAATGCCAGGCGTTGGCGCACAGGGCGGAACGATAGAATCGCTTGCGCCAAGTTTGCGGGATGGCATGGGCGTGTTAGTGCCAGTGAGTCGAAGCATCTTGTACCCAGAGCGAGTCACTGGTGATTGGCAAACAGATATCCAGCATGCAGCACTTGCATTCACATCTTCGTTTCAAGATGGAGCGCCTTCGTGAATAAGCGTGCTGTTGCAATCATTGTGGGTTGCTTAATTGTGCTCTTCGGCGTTCCCATGTACTTTCAAGAGGAACGGGATGCAGTTGATAAGGGCGCAGCGAATGTCATCATTATTACGCCCCACAACGAGCAGATTCGTTTTGAGTTTGCACGTGCTTTTGAACAGTGGCATTCCGAGGTCTATGGTCAAGATGTTAATGTCGTTTGGTCAGTGCCAGGGGGGACGAGTGAAATCAGGAGAATGCTTCAATCGCAATATAAACATGCGCTTGAAAGTGGTCATCCAGTAGGGGGTGAGGCAGATCTTGTGTTTGGCGGGGGTTCATATGAGCACACTGTCTTAAGCAAATCGATCGATGTTGAGCAAGATGGAGAGTTGCTTACAACAACGATTACGGCTCCTTTCCATATTGACAGCGCATTGCTTGACGATGTGTACCCTCAGAAAGAAATTGGCGACACGCCGTTGTACGATCCAAACGGTTATTGGTATGGCGTTGCATTATCAGGATTTGGAATCGTCTACAACAACCATGTCTTAGAAGAGTTGGGCGTGCAG
>JAKVBR010000178.1 GCA_022447165.1 Phycisphaerales bacterium
ACCTTGCAGCATCAGTTGTTCACATTTGGTTCTTCAAAGCACTACCAAGTCGCCTCGGCACACTTCTAGGCATGAAGACATCGGATCTTGAAAAGATTATTTACTTCCAAGATTATGTTGTGCTTGAAGGTGGCAACACTGAAAAAGAATACAAAGAAGTCATTACTGAAGATGAATACAGAGAAATCACTGCAGCAGGTGGCTACGGTGACTTCCGTGCCGGTATGGGCGCTGAAGCTGTCCGCGAACTGATTGAAGCAATCGACTTAAGCGAAGAAGTCAAACAACTTCGCGAAGATTTGGCGAGCACTCGTTCAAAACAGAAGACTGCTGACTACGCAAAGCGTTTGAAACTCATCGAACAACTTCGAAACAGCTCAAACGATCCTTCATGGATGATTCTTGATGTCACGCCAGTGATTCCACCTGAACTCAGACCACTTGTCATGCTTGAGTCTGGAAACTTTGCAACAAGTGACTTGAACGACCTATATAGAAGAATCATTAACCGAAACAACCGGCTGAAAAAACTGATGGACCTTAATGCTCCAGAAGTCATCATTCGAAACGAAAAACGGATGTTGCAACAAGCTGTCGATGCTTTGTTTGACAACGGTCGATGCCGACGTCCAGTTCTCGGTTCATCAAATAGACCGCTCAAGTCAATCACTGACATGATTAAGGGTAAACAGGGACGCTTCAGAGAAAACTTACTTGGTAAGCGTGTCGATTACTCTGCTCGTTCTGTCATTGTTGTTGGTCCTGACCTGAAACTACACCAGTGTGGTCTTCCAAAGAAAATCGCGCTTGAGTTGTTCCAACCCTTTATTATTCGCCGGTTGAAAGAACAAGGCCTTGCTGACACTATCAAGTCCGCTAAACGAATGCTTGAAAGACGGGATGAAGAAGTTTGGGATATTCTCGAACAAGTCATTCATCAGCATCCAGTATTACTCAACCGTGCACCGACCCTTCACCGAATGGGTATCCAAGCATTTGAGCCAGTGCTTGTAGAAGGTAAAGCCATCACGCTTCACCCACTTGTATGTACTGGCTACAACGCTGACTTTGACGGTGACCAAATGGCTGTGCACTTGCCGCTTTCAGTTGAAGCACAAGCAGAAGCACATGTGCTCATGCTGTCGACGCACAACATCTTCTCACCAGCTCACGGCAACCCACTCGTTTCACCATCCCAAGACATTGTCATGGGCGTGTACTTCCTGACACACATGGATCAAAACGATACCCGTGAGGAAACAGAACTCATGCGATTTAGAAATGCTCATGAAGCGCTTCTTGCGTATGACTTTGGTCGAGTTTCACTACAAGAACGAATCCAAGTTCGATTACCTCGCTACCCGACTATGGTTAACGACGAAAAAGGCCCCATTGAAAACATGCCTGCAGAAGGTCGAATCATTACGACAATTGGTCGCATTCTCTTCTGTGAAATTCTTGGGGAAGGCATGCCGTTCTACAACTGCACCCTCACTAAGAAGGGATGTAGCCGCGTCATCGATGATACCTATGACATCCTAGGTCGCGCAGCAACCCTGACGCTCCTCGATGACATGAAAGAAGTAGGATTCCAGGCATCAACATGGTCAGGATTGTCTATTGCGATTACGGATATGCGTATTCCATCAGACAAGCAAGACCTTCTTGATGCGACGCAAACTAAGGTTGATCGTGTAGAAGCAGCAACAGCTGCTGGTGCAATTACAAATCAAGAGCGACACAACCAGTTGCTTGACTTGTGGTCACATTGCCGAGAATCACTGACTGGATCACTCATCAAAACGCTCGAAGATGATCGTCGAAATGGTGAAGACAACAGTTATGTTCCAGTGGACTCCACTGAAGGCAAGCGATACTTAAACCCTGTTTACCTCATGTCAACATCAGGTGCTCGTGGCAACATTAGTCAGATGCAACAACTTGCAGGCATGCGTGGTTTGATGACAAAACCATCAGGTGAGATTATTGAAACACCAATTCGTGCGAACTTCCGTGAAGGCCTCAACGTTCTTGAGTACTTCTCATCAACACACGGTGCTCGTAAGGGTCTTGCTGATACAGCGCTTAAAACTGCTGACTCAGGTTACCTCACTCGTAAACTTTACGATGTTGCTCAACCAGTGGTCATCAATGACTTTGATTGTGCAACCAAGCGTGGCATTACAAAACGTGCTGTCTATAAAGGTGACGAAATCCACGTCCCACTCAGTGAACTGATTGTTGGTCGTACGTCAATGCAAACGATCATTAACCCTGTCACTGACAAAACAATTGTTGCAAATGGCCAAGTCATTGATGAAACAATTGCGAAAGACCTTGAATTCCTCAACATTGATGCAGTTCAAGTTAGAAGCCCGCTCACTTGTGAATCTGCTTCAGGATGTTGTGCACTGTGTTACGGTCACGACCTCTCAACAAGTCAACTTGTTGAAGAAGGCATGGCAGTGGGCACAATCGCAGCTCAATCAATTGGTGAACCAGGTACTCAACTTACAATGCGTACATTCCACACCGGTGGTGTTGCATCTCGCGAGTTTGTTGAAACCAATTACAAAGCAACTCACTCTGGCACCATGATGCTACGCGACTGTAGTGAAGTACCGCTCCCTGGCAACAAGGATGGGCACCTCATCGCACTCAAACAAACTGGCGAACTCGTCATCGTTGACGACAAAGGTCGCGAACTTGATAACGCATTTAGAGTTCCATACGGTGCAACCATTAGAGTGCCATCTGGCACGAAGGTGAAGAAGGGTAA
>JAKVBR010000179.1 GCA_022447165.1 Phycisphaerales bacterium
AATCTCTTGCGTTTTAGTATCACACATTTCATCTAATGATGAAATGTGTTTCTTTGTCAATGATTCAATCTCATCCTTACCAGATTTGCCTTCGTCTTCTGAGACGCCATTAGATTTATCTTTTACGAGCGCTTCGATATGCTTAATTGCTTCTCTACGTTCATTTCGAATCGCAATTCGACTCTCTTCAGCCATTTTCTTAACTTGGTTCACAAGTTGTTGGCGACGTTCAGCAGATGGAGCAGGAATATTGAGTCGTATCATGTCACCTTCAGTTTGTGGGTTCAGTCCTAAATCAGCACCTTCAAGACCCTTCACAATGTCACTTTTCGACGCAGGGTCATAAGGCTTTATAACGAGTTGAGTCGCATCGCTTACTGAAATAGCTGCGATATCTCGTAAATCTGTTGCATTTCCGTAATAATCGATTTTGATGTACTCGATTAATGCTGTTGATGCTCGGCCCGTCCGTACACCATGCAATTCCTTACTGAAGTACTCCACAGATTTATCCATTTTGCTTTTGCATGATTTAACTTCTTCTTTAATGGACATTCAAATATTCCTTACTCAGCAATTAATTTTTCGCTGTTTGTTACTACAGTTCCAATTGGTTCCCCAGAAATGACCTTTGCTATATTGCCGTGTGTTTTGAAGTTAAACACGACTACTGGCAACTCATGCTCCATACACATTGACAATGCCGTTAAATCCATCACGCCAAGTTGTTTGTTAATGGCGTCTGAAAAGGTCAGCTGGTCATATCTAATAGCCGATTCATCTTTGTTCGGATCTTTATCATATACACCATCTACCTTGGTGGCCTTGAGCAATATGTTTGCGTTCAGTTCTATGGCCCTCAATGACGCACATGTATCAGTTGTAAAGAATGGATTGCCCGTACCAGCAGCAAGGATTAATACTCTGCCTTTATCGAAATGTCGTAATGCACGACCACGAATAAATGGTTCAGCGACTGACTCAACATCAAGAGCTGACATGACTCTCGCTGGTTGTCCATATTCTTCTACGGCTTCCTTCAAAGCAAGTGCATTAATAACAGTTCCTAACATCCCCATATAGTCAGCTGTTGATTGGGCAATGCCAACTCTTGCAGATAACTCTGCCCCCCGAATCATGTTACCGCCGCCTACAACTACTGCAATCTCTGTGCCAAGTTTTGCTGCTTCAGCGATTTGTGACGCGATGATGTTTAACTCATCAGGGTCTAAGCCAAATGTTCCTGGCTTTGAAAAGCTTTCTCCACTGATTTTCAGAACAACTCTTTTGTAATAGGGATTCTGTGAACTCATTGCATTGATATTTTACGCTTTTGTCTCTAAAAATGTTGATTGCCATTCAGTCTAAACCGTATCATGTTGTCGTGAAGCATCAAGGAGGGCTCTCATTCTTCACAGCACATGAATATGCAAAGACCACATTCAACTGTTGAAGTTGTTACAGACTTCAATAAAGAAGAAAAACTCCGATGGAAGCGAAGGGCGCTTTCATTTCTCTTTGTCGGTGCATTGATTTCTATCCTAGTACACCTCAATATTGGCTTTCTACTGAGCCTACTGCATAGAGGAGGTGCCCCTGGTGAAGCGAGTGATGCCGGCACCACAATCGAATTTGCTGTGATGGATTCTTCAGAATTTTCAGATCTTCCCTCATCTTCACTGACTCAGTCCCAAGAATCTGCGACTAGTCAAGCCAGCGAAATCCAAACTGAGACAACTCAAGCAACCCTTACTGCTGAATCGACTTCTACTGCAATTCAAGCGACTGGACAGTCCACAGCACCTTCACTCGGAGGCGGAGGCGGTGGTGTTGGCGCAGGCATGGGAGGCTCAGGTGGTGGTGGGGGAGGGACGTCCTTTTTTGGTATCTCATCTTCTGGAAGTCGATTCTGCTACATCGTTGATATGTCGGGATCAATGAATTCTGCAAATCGAATGCAACAAGCGATCCAAGAACTCACAAACTCCATTAAAAAGTTACCCGATTTCGCTCGGTTTTATGTTCTTTTTTACAGCGCGGGTGTTCGCGAACCTTCCATCCAAAGAGGTTGGAATACTGCCCGTAAGCGTACAGTTGATAAGATGATTGAGGAGTTCGACCTCATTCGTCCAAAAGGCGGAACAGAACCAAAAGAAGCTTTTATAAAAGCTTTTGATTTAAATCCCTTACCCGATGTTATCTTCTTTTTAACAGATGGAAAAATCTCCGGTTTTACTGCAGAGGACTTGCGTGCTTTAATGCCTAAAAAGGGGAGAGTTGCAATCAATACGATTGCATTTGGCTCCGATTCAAGTCAAGAATTACTTAAAGAAATATCAAAAATGACCGGTGGAAAGTTGAATGTAGTGAAGTCTGGCGGTGCACCGTGATTAATGTAACTACACTCCTACTGTTGTTATTAACTCATGTCTGCTTTGCCGATTCAGTTACATTAAGGGGTGAACATTCACAAACATACCAAGGTGTTATTTCGAGCGGTTCATATGATGGCCTTCGCTTCACAATTGATGGTAGTGGGGAAGGCGCTACACTCATACCTTGGAGCGAGGTTGCTTCTTTTTCATCAACCCGAGCCCGTCCTTCTTTAGAACAGTTTCGAAAAGATGGTGAGCGATTATGGAGAGCACGACTACGACTTGAGCGTGGCGATCTGTTTTTAGCTGAACCTGTTTTTGAACAAATTTGCCACGAGAGTGCTCTGCGTGACTCCCACGATGCACGAGTAGCATATG
>JAKVBR010000018.1 GCA_022447165.1 Phycisphaerales bacterium
GCGGATTGTTCGTTCGGAAGTTGATTTCCCCGATGATCACTCTCCTTATGACGATGCAATATATGCAAAAGCGAGAGCAAACTATGACGCACTGCTTGCAAACGGCGCTCTTCAGAAAGATGAAGAGCCGGGACTTTACTTATATAGACAGTGCATGGGGGACCATCAGCAGGTCGGACTTGTTGCTTGCTGTCATGTTGATGACTACAACAACAACTTGATTAAAAAACATGAACACACACGCAAAGTCAAAGAAGATGATCGAACAAGACATGTTCTCGAACTGAACGCCAATTCTGGGCCCGTCTTTTTGACCTATCGTGGTCACGAACACATCGATGCAATCATCAATGAAGAGATGATTAAGAGACCGATGTTTCACTTTGTTGCGGATGATGGTGTCACACACACAGGATGGAAAGTTGTCAATGAGGACGCACTGATTGAAGCGTGCAAGTCAATCGATGTTGCGTATGTTGCGGATGGACATCACCGAAGCGCAAGCGCTGCACGGGCAGCAAGCGAGCGTAAAGATGCGAACCCGAACCATGATGGAAGCGAAGAATACAACTGGTTCCTAGCAGTCCTGTTCCCTTCAAAACAACTCGACATTTTGCCGTACAACAGGATTGTGAAGGATTTAAATGGGCTAACGCCAGCATCATTGCTTGAGCATTTAGCCGGTGTGGGAGTCGTAACGCCTACTGATTCTCCAAGCCCTGAACAAGAAGGCACTTGTTGTGTTTATCTTGGCAAGGACCAAGGATGGCATCAACTTACTTTTGATCCAGCAAGAATAGACAAAGATGACCCAGTGGCCTCACTTGATGTGGAGTTGTTACAAACAAATGTCCTTACACCACTGCTTGGTATCGGCGACCCGCGCAGTGATACGCGCATTGACTTCGTCGGGGGTATTCGCGGCACAGAGGAACTTGAGAACCTCATTGACAGCGGTGATGCAGCAGTCGCATTCTCAATGTATCACACCACGATTGACCAACTCCTTGATGTTGCCGACGCGGGACTCATCATGCCACCAAAATCAACATGGTTTGAGCCAAAGTTGCGATCAGGGTTGTTTGTACACGATCTCGATTAGTGTGACTGAGCAAATGTGTTTAGAAACTCGGCGAAACGCTTGCAACCCTCTTCAGGGAATGCGTTGTAGATTGATGCTCTAATGCCGCCTAAATCACGGTGCCCTTTCAAGCCCGACATCCCCTGCGACGCTGCCTCTTTCAAGAACATTTCATTCTTCACATCTTCATTTGTTGTAAATGAAATGTTCATGAGTGAACGGCTTCCTTCTTTCGCAAAGATTGTGTAGCAATGACTGTTCGCCTCAAGTGCTTCGTAAATGCAGGATGCCTTACGAGTATTTCGTTCATGCATGGCTGTAACGCCACCTTCACTAAGAATCCACTTGAAGACCTGACCCATGAGGTAAATGCCAAATGCAGGTGGTGTATTGAGCCGCGAGCCCTTCTTGGCAATCGCGTTGTAGTTCAGCATTGATGGAAGATGTGTAGGACATGTTTCTAGCATATCCTTACGAGCAATGACGAGCACTGTACCTGATGGTCCTAAGTTCTTTTGTGCCCCAGCATAAATCATGTCAAACGCATTCCAATCGATTGGCTTTGAGAAGATGTCTGAACTCATGTCACACACAATTCTTCCTGAATCGCTCAAGGTGTGATTGAACTGCGTGCCGTAAATCGTATTGTTGGAGCAGTAGTGCAGATATGCTGCGTCTGGAGCGCATTCAAGTTCATCCTGCTTCGGACAATGGTCGAACTTGTCTGCTTCACCTTCATACGCAACGTGAACATTCCCAAGTTTCATCGCTTCTTTTTGCGCCTTGGATGTCCAAACACCTGTGTTGACGTAGTTTGCTGTTGCACCCTCTGGCAAAAAGTTCATCGGTACCATTGCAAACTGCATGGTTGCCCCACCTTGTAAGAACAAAATGTCAAACTCTTCAGGAATTTGACCGACTGCTCTGCAATCAGCGACTGCTTCAGCGAGCACCTCATCAAACACTGGTCCTCTGTGACTGTGTTCACAAATGCCGATACCACTTTCTCTCACGTTCCAAATGTCAGTGCGCGCTTGTTCAAGAACGGGTTCTGGCAATGTTGCGGGGCCTGCTGAGAAGTTTAAAATTCTGTCAGTCGTTGTTGTCATGTTGTCTCTCTAAGAAAGTGGGGTAAGGGTGATTGATAGCACATGCTCATGTGAACGAATGGCATCAAGTTGTTCATTGTTTGGTTCTTCGCTGAGTTGAATACGCGCGCACGCAGCATGCGCGCCGTCATACATGATGTTTTCCATCTCTTCGACATTAACGCCCGCATGGCTTAGGAGTTCAAAGACATGAGCGAGTACGCCGGGCAAGTTTTGGTGCCGTACTGAGAGCAGTGCTTTAGCAGGCGTGTCTATTGCGCGATTCACACAGTTCAAGACCTCCCCACTGTCGCAATACTTTTTCACTACGCGAACGGCTTCTTCAGCAATTGCGGCTTGGGCTTGCGCTGTTGATGCGCCGACATGATGTGTTCCAAAGACATTTTCGAAAGATGCAATCTGTGGATTAAACTCTGCCGAGCCACTGCTCGGTTCATCTTCAAAGACATCCAACCCAACTATCAAACCCTTTTCTTCAATCGCTTTGCAAAGTGCTTCTTCATCAATGAGCGAGCCCCTACTTGTATTGATCAGAATGGCACCATCATTCATTGCGTCTAGAAATGCTTCGTTGACAATGTGCTTCGTCTCTGGTGTTGACGCCGCGTGAATTGAAACCACATCCGAATTGCGTGCAATCTCAAGAACCTCTTCTGCCCACTGAATACCTAACTCGTTAGCTTTATCTTGATTTAAACTTCTTGACCAAGCGATGACATCCATTCCAAATGCTTTAGCGAGTTTGACAACTTCCTTTCCGATGCCGCCTAAACCAATGACGCCAAGAGTTCTGCCGTAGAGCCCTTGTGTTTTTGAAAATACCTTTTTTTCCCACCGACCTTCACGCAACCGAATTGTTTGATTCGGAATCCGCCTGTCACATGAAAGAATGAGTCCCCAAGCAAGTTCAGCAACAGCAATTGAATTCTTCCCAGGACAGTTTGCGACAAAGACGCCTTTTTTAGATGCTTCACTCACATCAATCGTGTCGTAACCAGCCCCTGCTCTGACAATCAGTGCGAGTGATTCTGTCGCATTGATCATTGCTGCGCTCACTTTTGTTGAGCGCACAATCAGCACCGTCGGACTAAACTCTTGAATTGCAGCAAGCAATGACTCTTCTTTTAATGTCGCGTCACAACGCACTTCGCACCCAATAGATTGAAGTTGAGCAATGCCAGCATCGTCAAATGCATCGGCGATTAATACACATGTTGGCGAAGTCGTTGCCATCCCCGTATTTTACTAACACTTAAGAGAGTTTGTTTAACAACTTCTTTGTGGCATCATGAATGAGTGTGACAACGAAGTTGAAGCCCTCTTCTCCACCATAGTAAGGGTCTGGGACATCATCGATTGACTCGTGTCCAATAAACGGTAGCAACTTATGCGTATGCTCAGGGCTTGCCCCCATGCTCATGAGATTGCTGTAATTGTCATCATCCATGCAAAAAATCCAATCAAAGTGCTCAAAGTCTGCCTCACACACTTGCCTCGCAGAGCCCGAAATGCAGAGCCCTTGTTTTTCAGCGGCTTCCTGCATCCTCTGATCTGGAGGCGCTCCTATATGCCAGCCACCTGTACCAGCGGAGTCAATCTCAAACGATGATGCAAGTCCCGCAAGCTCGACCTCTCTTCTAAAAAATGATTCTGCTGCAGGACTTCTACAGATGTTCCCCATGCACACGAACAAGACGGAGGTCTTACTCATGTTCATGCTTTCGAGCCGCATTTAGCGCGATCAAACTGATTCCGCCAAAGATGACAGATGCGACAATGTAAATGACGTACGCTCTGAATTGTCCGGTTGTGTGTCCCCAAGCCATGGAGTAACCCAGTACACAGAACAACATTGATAATGCGTAGAGCATCAGAACCGTTTTCTTTACACTGATGAACTTTCGTTTAAGGATGTGATGGATGTGATTAGAGTCTGGCTCAGAGATTGGCTTCCCTGCCATCTTCCTTCGAATAATCGCAAGTAGTGTATCGAGGATTGGTAGCGCAAACACGATAAGCCCGGCAATGACGATGTGAGTCTGCCCACGTTCGCCAAGCATGAGCACCATTGCAATACAAACATACCCAAGAAGCAGACTGCCGGTGTCACCTAAGAAAATCGATGCCGGATTAAAGTTAAAGACAAGGAATCCTAACACCGCACCAAGGACTGAAAGCCCAAGCACAATGTTTGCCCCTGTAAGGGTAAGTCCGTCTCCTCGGGTGTTCAGCCAATCTGGAGGTAAATTTTCACGAATGTGTAGGAGTTGCTCAGGCGTAAGTGAAGTGGCAACAAATGCGCTGATGAGTACAAGTCCGATGACAGTAATTGCAACAACGCCAGATAGCAGACCATCTAATCCATCAATGAGGTTTGCAGCATTACACGCTCCTAGAACAAATGCGGCGATGATTGCCGTACCCACCCAGTAAGTAATGCTAACGTAATACCCGCCAATGAAGAACCCAATGTCTGCCTGACCGAAGACGCTATTGAAGAATCCCGCTGCGACATTCACACCAACTTCAGCGACCGATAGCGATGCTGCAGCGACTAATTGCCCAGCAGTTTTGTACCACGGGTCCCAACCAAAAGCGTCATCGCCTAGCCCTGTTAACGCAATAGCGCCCATGCCAACCAAGACCGCAACCGGCACATGTCTAAATATCTCCGGCGACTGAATCAATGAAGTGTGACTCACAATGATGCCTGCGAAAATTGCGATGAGAACTGCTACACCGCCGAGATATGCTGTCGTTTTCGTATGCACTTTCCTTGCTTCGTTCGGTATATCAACAACGCCCGTTTTATGTGCAATGGTTCGACAGATTGGAGTTGCGATGCAAGAGACCACAAAAGAAACAAGCAATATTGGCCAATAGCCAATTAACAAATCGACCCAACCTATATTTAAAAATGACTCTTGAGTCGCGCTTGGCTGCATCTAGGATTATTCGTCTTCGTCGTCTTCGTGTTCAGCGTATGAGACCATTGCAAGGTAATTCTTGCGGAAGTAACCACCGACTGTACCAACAGCTGCATTTACCATAACGCCGAGCATCTCTGCTCTACTTTCAGAGAGTTCGCGTAAAACACGTGCGACAAGCCCGCGATCATCACGGTCACTATGAACAACGAGAGAAACTGCATCAACGAGGTTTGCAATCAGAACAGCATCACCTGCAACAATTGATGGCGGAGCATCAATCAAGATGATGTCATATTTATCACGCAATTGTGCGAAGATGCTCTTCATGCGCTCGCTCCCTAAGCGTTGTGAGAGTCTGTTTGCTGGCGTTCCCGCTGAAATGACATCTACCCCAGTATCCGTTCGGTGGATGACTTCATCAAGCGTCTTTCCATCTGCAAGCACATCTGCAATGCCGTTATCTGCATCATCAATTTCGAACATTCCCGCTAGGTGTGGTCTTCTGAAGTTGCAATCGAGTACGACAGTTCTACTTCCCGCTGTCTGTGCAGCACAAGCGAAATTACCAATGATTGTCGTTGTACCAGCCTCTGGAGCAGCTGCAAGCATTAATAATGTTTGGTGTGCAGATTGCTGCATCGCACGTGCAATTCCTGTCCAAGCTTGTCTGCATGATTCCGCAAAGACACCTTCGCTGCTATGGACTAGGGCTAACTCAGGCGTTTCAAGTCCAGCGGGGTCTTCATGAATATCAGGTAGAACGCCTGCGACTTTCGCACCAGGAATAATGAGCACATCAGATGCTGAACGGATTTTTTGATCTGTCATTTCTCTTAAGAAAACGATACCTAGATATGCAGCGACTCCAATAAAAACACCCGCAGGCAACATCAACTCTATTCGAGGGAATGATTTTTGACGTGGCTCTAGTGCTGGTGTTGCTTGACGAACACGAGATGCATCCGCACGCATTTGCATCAACCGAAGTGATGAAATGAGCCTTGTGTTCTCATCACGCTGTAACTCAAGTTGCTTACGCGATGATTCCAAGTGTTCAAACACTGACTGATTCGATGCTAACTCTCTTAACTCAGCATCCTTATTTTCGATGTCTGATTCTGTTCGCTCAAGGCTCACTGAGAGTTGGTCTCTCGTCGTGATCAGTTCACGCAACTGGGCATTGAGGTTTCGTTCAATGATTGAATCTATTTTCTCTTCAATTTGATCTTTCGTAGCTCTGACAGAAATTTCCATATCACGGACTTGTGGATGCAATGGGTCAAGCCTGTCTCGCAGCGCACGTAACTGAGATTCTAGTGCTTCTAAACTTTGTTGTTGCCTCAGAATGATTGGATCACGTTCTGCAAGCAAACGGTCTTCCATAGTTGGTTCAAGAGTGCCATCTAACTTTGCTGCAACTCGCAAATAGTTTTGCTGGGTAGCTGTTAACCCTGATTTACTAACAGTGAGTTGCTCAGTGAGTTTCTGCAACTCAAACATTGCAGCGGAGAATCGTGAGTCATCAAGAGTTGTAATACCCTTTGCTTGAATGAAACCCTGAAGCTCATCGTTCAAGTCTCTCAATGCAAGTTTGATTCGTCGTCCTTCTTCTTCGAACAAGTCAGCATTTGAACGGAAACTTTCATCATCAAGCGATTCTGTTCTTCGCATATATGCGTCTGCAACAGCGTTTAAAACAATCGGCACATCGGAGGGCACATGTCCCGACCAGCGCACTCCATAAAGGTTCGTCCCTCTTTGAATTGGTGTTTTAAGTGCTTCTTCAAGTTCGTCAACTGCTAAATCTACAAGCACAACTTGTGTTGCAGGATCCACAAACTGTTGAATCCATGTTGTTTCTCGCATGTTTCGGTTTGATACTGCTTCAGTCAGAATTGCTCGATCTTTTATGAGGAAGGTTTGTGTCGCAGCAACACGTTCAATCATTTTGTCGTTCGTTGATTCCATTGTGCCAATCTCGGTTGCTTCACCAAGACCTGGACGTACTTCAAACATTATGTCGCCCGTATAGAGCGGATAAATTCTTGAAAACAAGAAGAATGCACCCGTCCCCAAAATTGCACCAACGATGCCCCAGAGTGGGATGCCCTTCCAATATCTTCTAAGGACACGCACTGGATCAATTGCTCTGCCTTTAGGCATAGAGCGTTGGGGAGGACCAGATTGTCGTTGGGGTTGTGCTGCCATTTATCGAGAAATTCCTATTTATGAACCAGACTCTGATTGCTTCTTGCGAATATCGTCTTTCAAAGCCTCAATACTCTTCCTTGAATGCCTATCTTGTGCTAATTCTTCAGCAATCCGTAACTCACCGAGCGCCTTTTCATATTTGCCTTTATCCATAAGCACTTGTGCTATATGCAGATATGCGCCGACCGTATCGCCTCGTTTGATTGACAATTGAAGAAATTCTTCGCCTTTAGCTTCACGCCCCGCCCGATAATAACTCCAGCCAAGGGCATCAAGCACTTCAGGTGATCGAGGGTTTTGACTTCGCGCTCGTTCTGCATAAACAATCGCTCTATCAAAATCTTGGAGTTCATCTGCATAGATTATTGCGAGGTTTGTCATCGCACCTGTATGTGCGGGATCCACTTGTAGTAAATATTCGTACGTTTCTGCTGCTTTCTGGTGTTCATTCAACATCAAATGCAGTTTTGCAACCGTATCGATGATTGAGGTTACACGAGGAGCTGCTTTTGCAGCTTCTTTTGCAATCTTGATTCCTTTGTCCGGTTGGTCTAAATAGACACCAACAACATACGCCAAGTTATTCAGCACAAGGGGGGAATCCTCTTCCTCAGATAACTGCGCAAACACTTCCCTACTTTCTTCATACCTTTTCAACTCAACAAGAAAACCTCCAAGAAGCATCAAGGCACGTGCGCGTTCGGAAGAGCCGATAGCAACTTGCGGAACAATCTCCCGAAGAATTTGAATTGCCTTCTCTTTATATTCATCTCCTATGGCATGGTAGTACGTTGCTAAACCCACTTGCTCATGCATCGTTGGAGATTCATTCAGTGACAAGAAAAAAGTCTCGCCTTCTTCTGGATTGTCTCTGAACAGTTCTGCTAAATCCAAAAACCAATTTGCGTTTGCATTAGGGGTAATCCAACCATTTTGGATTGCAGACTGAAATGCATGCCACGACTTAGTCATCGCAAGTAAAGCATCTCGTCTACGGTCAAGATTATTCAACGCCTTAGCTTCAATTGAACCTATGATTGGGTGAGATCTCGATAAGACACCTTGAGTCATTACGAGTATCTGTCGGTTCGGTAATATTTGATCTGTACGTGTGACTTCATTGAGTCGCAACAACTTACTAACCGTTGGGTCGCGCTGGATGGCCTCTAGATACATCTTTACTGCTGATGTCACATCATCTTGTGATCGAATATGCAAATCCCCAAGTCGTTGATACCAAACAGGATCGGATGGATCGTTATCGATGCCCCCGCGAGCGACTTGAATTGCTTTATCACTTTCTTCGGTATCTAGATACGCTTCAATGAGTCGCTGCCTAACAATGTTTGCTTCAGGGTTTTCAGATAAAAACCTTGATAACCGATCAATCGCTCGATGAATCTGCCCATCTGCTTGGAGCACGTCTGTTCTCACAACAGCAAAGTCTTCAGAGTTTGCTTCTTGTTGTTCGCCTTCGTCTGAAACTTGTATTGCCTCTTCGAGTAATGCAGTTTCTTGAGTTAATCGATACTCATTAAGTAGAGTCTTACATAAATGGATGTAAGGGACTGGATTTGTTCGGTTACTATTAATTGCTTCTCGCAACGAATTTCGATACTTCTTGAGTTCAATTCGTGCATTTTGCAAGTCGCCTTGTGCAAGCAGTTGGTCGCTTTTTACTCGACTAATCAGCGCTGATAACATCGCACGACCATAAACATCATTAGAAGTCTGTAGTTTTGCAATTGCTTCTTCCGCTTTAGCAAACTGCCCTGAATACACGTACGATTCGATGAGCTTCGACAAAACTGCATCGGAATCAATCTGAGTTGTAGCAAGTTCCAAATGTTGCACCGCTTCCTCATACCGACCAATGATAAAGAACAAGGAGCCTAATGCTGCTTGAATCTCAGCATTATCTGGCTGGTTGGAGAGTGATGTTTCAAGAAGTGTTACAGCCTGCTCCACGCGATTTGCCTTTTGTAAGAAGTCTGCTGCAGCAATGACACTTTCTGCATACGTTTCTTTTTCAACCTCATTCGATAAAAACGCATCCCAGATTTCTGAGGCCCGGTCAAGTTGACCAAGATCTCTTGCAATAGAAGCGTGAATGTGTGTTAGTCTTGCATTTGCATGCTGGGCATCAACAGTGTTATCTAGAATCTCTGTAACAAGATTGTTCCATTCCTCTTGCAACTCAGCGATTTCACTTTGACGCTGCTGAGAATCGAGTTGATTCCATGCTCGCATTGAATACTTTTTGTTGTTGTTTTCATCATAGATGTACTCGAAACTCGGATTATGGTTTACGAGCAAGAGTGCCAATGATAGAGAATTTACTGCATTATCAGCGTCTCGTTGATAAATTCGCTTGCGTGCATTAATCACTTCCCCCAAATCTCCATGTTGCGCTTCAATCTCAAGCCACATCTCATGAAAACTTGGGACAAGTGGGAACTGCTCTTTTGCTGTTCTTGCTGTGCGTAGAAAGCGTTGTGGGTCGTTACCAAACTTTGAGAGTGCCATGAGGTACAACTGCGTATTCTGCATGTTTAATGGATCGATTCTATACGCTTCTTCAAAAGCGTCTTCAGCCTCAGTATTCATGCCTAACGCTGAGTAGACTGATCCAAGTAACTGCCAACCGGTATCATCAAACGGGGATTCTCGTGTCATTGCCAACGCTAAATCAAGAGCAATTCCGGCTTCATGTTGGTGCAGTGCTTCTTCCTTATTGCGCTTAGCAATTGATGCCTTTGCGAGCTGAAGGCGGATTTTCCCACTATCGAAAAACATTTGGTCGTAATTTGCACCCCTTAACAATTCTAAGGCTGCAGTTGCCTCATCTAAATCCTGATTGTTTAAAGCTGTTTCGAATTGCAAAATGTATATTGCTGATAAATCTCCGCCTGCTTGAGTGAGCAGTTCTTGATATTCATCACTCTTTTCAGATGCTTGAACCGCTAGTTCTCTAGCTTTGTTGGCTTCAGCAACTAAACCAAGCATCTCATATCGTTTAGCATCACTCGCTTTCTTGTTTGCCAATTCAAAACAGTTAATTGCAATTAAACTAAACCGGTCATTTTCCTCTAACCCTTGCCCTTCAATATACGTTACGAAAGCGTCGATTGGCGAATCAGATTCTAGAAGCAGAATTCGCTGTTTAAGAACATCCGATTCTGGGTTAAGTTTCAATGATTCTTTGAGCACGCTAACACCTTTGTCGATTTCACCTTGAGCAACATAGATGTTGGATTGCGTTGCGTAGATTCTCCAATCTTCTGGGTGCTCTTCCAATAAGGATTCTGTGAGCGCCATAGCTTCATCGTAAGAACTACTATTGATGAAACCATCGATTGATTTAAGTTGTAACAAAATTTGGTCCGTAACTTGTATGCCAGAATCGTCTGTGTTCATTGCAATGACATCTAACAAATCTGATACATCCGGTCTTGCCTTTGCATCTGGCGATAACCCCGACAGCGTTTGCGAAGCAGCTAAGTAGTCTGAGTTTGCACACTCCAACCTTGCTTTAATTACATAGTTGGACAAGGTTGTTGGACTTTCCCTAATTGCTTGACCTAATCGCTCAATTGCAATTCCCCTAGCTCCTGTCTCTTCAAGTGCAAATGCAGCATCACGAAGAATAGAGGCCCGTGGATTTGGAGTCAACGCAATGTATTCTTCTAACAGACCTGCTGCTTTTCGATACTCTTTCAGAGACAATGCTATGAGCCCGTCTGCATGAAGAAGGCTCGGGTGTCTTTCGTTGTTTGAGAGGAGGTCAGCTAACACACTTCTATACTCTTTTGCTTGTGAGATGTACCCTGCATGTTCTTCATCACTCTCACTTGCATTCGCCAAACCAATGGCAGACTGAATCAGAATGCTAACCGCCGCTGGTCTGACAACAAACTGCTCAATTGAAAGCAAACCCGTCTTTTGTTGTGGAACATCCAATGCAACATTTGCCAGTTCAATTGCTTCCTCAAACTCATTCTCATCATGAAGTAGCGTCGCAAGCATGTGAATTCGGGTAGCGTCTGTTGTCCTAACTTTAACTATCTCTTTCAACAACTCAATTGCATGTTGTTTTCCACTTTCACCCGAGCTGATAAGTAAAGAAACTAACTCAGTGATTCTGTGGGCGTCTTCTTCAACATGAAATGAGTCGATGAGCGCAACAATCGTTTTGTCGACTTCTTCAGATGCAAACTCCAATTCACTCTCAGAAACACTTTCGGGATTTTGTAAATATGCTTGAAGCAGTACATTTTGCCTTAAAAGCATCTCTCTAAGAAAAGTCATGTTGACTTCAAAGGAATCACCTGCAACTGCAAGCGCTTTTTCCATCGTCTCGTCTGCAAATATTTTGTTTCTTGCTGCTTGCTGTGTTCGCCCTTCATTTAGCATTCGGTAATAAATAGCCATTCTGCCATGCGCGAGCGTTGCCCAAGCGAGTGCATTTCCTGGGTCTACCACTAAAACCTCTTTGATATCATTCTCGCCAGGAAACATGGCATTACCATTTTCATCATAAGTCTCTGTCAAGTTAACATCTTCATTATGAAGCGCTGACAAACCTCGATAAAGAAGCAACTCGTGTCGCCGAGGATCGTCAGGATGAATGCGATCAAGACTTAACTGCGTAGAGTCAAAAAGTCTGTGCCAATATTGATTAGAACTCGTCGAGTATGCGGCGTTGTACATTTCATTGACGAGTTCTAGCTGTACGTCAATATCGCTTGGACTATATCGGGCTTTATGCATCAAGGTGCTGACATACTCGTCATAAGACGCTCGTGCTTCATCGATTGTGGAAGGAGTAATATGAGAGATTGACTTCTGTAACTTATTGATGTATTCGAGATTGTTTGGCTCTTTGGTTACAGCCCTACCGTATTGTTTCTTTGCTTCATTAAAACGCTCCTCTGCAAAAAGCGAATCGCCCGCCGATACGTTTCGGCCTGCGCTACGGTATTCCACAAAAAGAAAAAGACCACCTAAACCTATGAGTACACAGGCTATTGATGCACCAATGATGGCGAGCAGTTTTTTATTCGCACGTTTACCTCTAACCTGCTTTTTGCCACGTGTTTTCTTGCGATACTTCTTAGCCATTGCGAGTAATGCTCCTACTCTTCACTGAATTTCTGATTCGAATCACTGGTTACTTTTGCCCAATCTGGTAGGCACTTCATTATCTCAGGCAAAGCCGCACTGGTAAATGCCGATACGACTTCTCTGAAATTTTCTGTATCAAAAGACCGAGATGCGACGGTCGTGAATTGAATTTTGCAATAAAACGCGTGCTTCTCAGATGGGTCGAATGCGATGAGTCGGATACGTTCTGGATACGCAGTCGTTTTACCATTGGCTACAAAGAAATAGCCAGCATAGATTTGTTCATTTTGGAGTTTTGGATGAGAGAACTGCGTTGTTCTCAGTTGGAAAATCCCGATGGGCATACGAACTTGCTCATCCTCTTGCGTCACTGTGTTTTGTCCCCAAACAAATGGATATGGCGATCCATCAAGCATGTTGCTTTCATCCAATTCCCAAGTAGATTGATCTATATCTAAATCGAGGGTCATTGGCTCAGGCGTCAACGGGATGTAACCACCGGCAACCATGCATCTGTCTGGTACGTGTGGGATGGCATCCACTTGTCCCGTGTAATAAGCAAGATGGACCTGCACATGGGGCAGCTCAGAGTCTTTATTGCGATATGTCCTGCTGAGGTAGAGGTCAGTCCCAAGTGCTTCCACACCTGCCGCATCAAACCGAACATCTTCACCAATCATGGTCCAGTCGCCGATTCGCGTAGGAATCACTGAAAAGTCTTTCCGTGGAAAGACTGCTTCCTTATGGAGGTAAACATTGAGTTGACCAACTGCTACTTGCAATCCAACGGCTGCAACACCTAGAATGGCAACAGCAACGATAAATCCGCCCTTCATTGAGCCTTGGTAAGTAATCCCCCTTGTTACCGGTTCATCTTCATCGGATTCCTCTTCAATAATGATGTTCTTCAGGACCCAAACAATACCAAGATAAATAAAGAATGCGGGAATGAGCCAAAGCGTCCCCACAAACGTGTGGAAGTTGCCTGCAGCGAAGCCCGAGTCAGCAATGCTGAGCAACCCAAGTGTCATGACTCTCAAAATATTTACGAACACTGCGGTTGGGACAGCACACAGAACGAGAATAGTTCGTTGCCATAAGTATGGTAAGGAGGTGTAGGCGATTGCAACACCAAGCGCTAAAAACGCCATCAACATTCTCATTCCTGAGCATGCTTCTGCAATGTTCAATGGATGTGACACATTGTTGTAAAGAATCTCAAGTGTGTTCCCAGCCCGAGTGACATCAAAACCCATGAATGAAAGGCCATAGTAAGACCCTATCGAAGCAATGTCTTGCAGTTTGAAGGTCACAACTTCCATCAACCGATCGGAAATTGTCTGCCCAAATGCAAACATAAAGACCAATGGGAAGATGAGGTACCGCATGGCTTGCCAGCCAAAGATGAATAGCACAATACCGGTAAAAGTCATGCCAACGCCCATCCCCATGAGGTTGTGGTGGTGCCAAGCAGTTGGACCTAGCGTGCAAACCATATACACAGTGAGCCCTATAAGCATAAGGACGAGCCCCGACCACGCTCGCTTAAGTGGGTGTGCAAGCAAGCGTCCTCTGCATATCCATACAAAATATCCTGCGATAAATGGAATGACGAGGGTATGGCCCCAATCTGCTTGCTTTTCAATTGCAAATCTAAACTGACGATGTAGAAAGTCCCAGAATATCCAACCAAACGAGACCAAAATCACCGTTGACCAAAGCAACAGCGATTGCGCGGACACTTCTTGTGCCGAGGACTTGTTTAACTGTGAATCCATAGATTCTCTCGTTCGGTCATGAAGAACACCCTCTCAAGTGCGATTCCTCGTTTTATCGATAAAAGACGCCGCAGTTTTACGAGTTAAACAACGCAATAGTTCACCTGATCCGAAAGAATAAGAATTCCAAACCATTACCTTGGTGGAACGCCAAAGACATCGTTTCCGAAGTTTCGGTCAAGCAAGAATCCAAAACCATACGTTGAGCGGAAACCATTTCGAATAATCGCCATCGGCGTTGCACCCCAAGAAGTGCCAACACTGATATGGTCACTTGGCTTAAGGTAAATGTCTGGCTCTGTCTTCTGCAAAATTGCAGCAAAGTTCAATGTCACTGTTGCCTCTAAGTTGTCAGACAGTCTTCTTGTAATGCTGACTTTTTCAGGAACTGCAATTGGGCTCAAGTCGCCTGCCGCAGTGATGAACTGCGATAGCGTGATTCGATCTCTTGAGATGGGATAGTCGAAAACGCCTGGCCGTGCGACCTCGCCTCGGATATACAGATTGCCAATCGGAGGTGGTTCAACATAAATTCGGTCATCTGGCCTGACAACAATATTGTACGCGCTGTCGCCTTTGCTCAGTCGATCCCATGGAATCACAATGATTCGCTCAAGCATTCCGGGAGTTTCTCGCTTACCTTCCTTATCACTGTCTTTTGATGCGATTCTGGATGATTGATTTGTTGACACTGGAACCCAAGAGTCAGTCTCTTGTACATAGATAAATGTCGAGTCAGGCGTCATATTCATCTCGTCAGATGATTGCGTCACATCATCAACATCAACTGGTGCAGCACTGTAAGTTGATGGTGGAACCAAGTCGTCAACATCAACGAGTTGACCTGGACCAGTCTGGATGATTCCAGGAGATATCGAAGGTGTTTCTTCGACTGGGGTGATTTCTTCGATGAGTTCATTGACATCAACTGCGTCGGGCTCTGGCACCGATGGAATCATCGTATCCACGGGCTCGCTTGGGGGCGGCCCAATATCAAGTTGATTAATGAGGTCTTCAATGTTTGTTGAACTTGTGTCGTTGTTTGGAACAGTTGGCGTAACTGGTGCAACCATTGATGGGGTATTGTCTTCAGTTGCTTCAGGTCTGTTCCAAGTTGGCAACACATCATCACTCACGGGCAATTGCCGAATGACATAAATGTTTTTGATTGTCTGCGGAATACCGCCTGCTTGCGAGAGTGCTTCTACAAGCAACAGGTTAGGATCAC
>JAKVBR010000180.1 GCA_022447165.1 Phycisphaerales bacterium
CACTTGAGACACCTGCAGGGATTGCGAGTTCTACACTGCCGCCAAGGGGGAGAGGAATTGAAATTTTTGTCCCAAGCGCTGCTTCAGCAATATTCAGTGGCACGTCCATTTCCACATCAAGCCCATCTCGTTTATAGAGTGGGTGCGCGCCGACGGTCACTGTCAAAAGCAAATCGCCTGCTTGACCGCCATGCAATCCGGGTTGCCCCTTGCCTTTCAGTCGTAACTTTTTACCACTTTCAATGCCCGCAGGAATCTTAAGCGAAGCAGTTGAACCATCAACTTGAATCTCTTCTGATCCGCCCTTAAGCCCTGTCATAAATGTAACTGTGACTGATGCAGTGTTGTCTGCCCCTTTTTGTGGACTTGGCGCACTCCCACCGCCGCCAAATGGTGAGCCCCCGCCACCGCCAAAAGCGCTTCCAAAAATATCTTCAAAGTTAATGTTTCCACCCTGGAATCCACCGCCCTGACCTGCTTGCTGCGACCATTGCTGCCCTCCCTGAAATCCGGAAGCCCGTGGACCTGCAGCACCAAACTGGTCATACATTTTTCGCTTTTCAGCATCAGAAAGCGTGTCGTATGCTTCTTGCACTTCAGCAAATTTCGTTGCTGCATCGGCTTCTTTGTTCACATCAGGGTGATACTTACGCGCGAGTTTGCGATACGCCTTACGGATTTCGTCCGCTGTTGCTGTCTTTGGCACACCAAGAATCTTGTAATAATCGTTTGTTTTCGTCATGCTTTGGATTGAGCAGTATACCGCAGTCCTCAGTAAAATATCCCAAACTGCGATGACAGACACACCGAACAAAACAACATCGACAATGATGTCGATTGGCGAGCATATTGAAGATTTGCGAAAGCGAATCTTACTTTCAATCATTCCGCCCCTGCCATTAGCAGTCATCTTCTTTTTGCTTGCTGACCCAATTGTGAGGTGGTTTCTTGTTCCGCTCTATGACGTGTTACAGCAACATGGGTTACCAACGCAGGTGCAAGTCCTCAGCCCGCCTGAGTTTCTCATTGCTGAAATGAAAATTGCGCTTGGTGCTGCCATCCTCGTTGCAGGCCCATGGATTCTCTATCAACTCTGGAGATTCGTTTCACCCGGCTTATATCAACATGAAAAGCGGTTTGTCTATTTTCTTATTCCGCTCTCGACGATTCTAGGCTCGCTTGGTCTTGCATTGATGTATTACATCATGTTGCCAGTGATCCTCAATTTCATGGTCACGCTCGCTGGCAATGTTGAACTCAACCAAGCAACTATTGAGATGGGCCAAAGC
This sequence comes from Phycisphaerales bacterium, assembly GCA_022447165.1. Taxonomy (GTDB): domain Bacteria; phylum Planctomycetota; class Phycisphaerae; order Phycisphaerales; family SM1A02. Next base: position 1,290 of record JAKVBR010000180.1, read on the forward strand.
GTGTCGAGTGCAGTCATTCCTGTGTTTGAAACGCATCCTACGACCGCTGCAGTTGGCGACTCTTGGGTCAAGATGCCAGAAGGCGTTTTGCAAATTGCAGTTGCTTCATCGCAAGAAGGCATGATTGAAACGCTTACTGTGCCCTTGAACAAGGGCTCGCTCATTGCTCAGCAGTTTCAACTCAGCAGTTACCTCAGTTTCGCCATCATGTTGATGTTTGCCATTGCGGTTGCTTTTCAGTTACCGATGGTCATGCTCCTTCTAGGATGGCTTGGCATTGTGACACCAGGATGGCTGCGGGCACATCGAAAGTATGCACTTCTCGTGCTCGCTATTCTTTCAGCAGTTATTACGCCGCAAGATGCCATCTCGATGCTCATGATGCTCATCCCGATGTACCTTCTTTATGAACTTGGCATTGCACTGATCGTCTTTGTACCTGCAGCAAAGATTGCTGGTGAACGCGATGACGAATGATTCAATGATGCGCAAAGCGATTGAACTCGCAACGCATGCTGCACAACTTGATGAAGTTCCAATCGGCGCAGTTGTAGTCCACGATGACGAGGTCGTCGGCGAAGGATACAACACGAAAGAACATGGGCTGAATCCTACCGCTCATGCAGAGATGATTGCAATTCAGCAGGCCGCTCAGCATTTAGGTCGCTGGCGCCTTCATGGATGCACGCTCTTTGTCACACTAGAACCCTGCCCAATGTGTGCTGGTGCAATCGTAAATGCAAGAATGGACAAGGTCGTCTTCGGAGCGCGCGATGCAAAGTCAGGCGCATGCGAATCACTTTACACGATCACCAATGACGATCGATTGAATCACCGGTGCGAAGTTGAAGGCAGCGTTTTGGAAGAAGAGTGCGTGGCGCTACTACAATCATTTTTCAAAGCGAAACGGTAAGCAGTTCATCAATCAGTACTGTTGCGTAACTCCCTGCGGGTAGTTCAAACTGCACTCTGATAAAGTCGCCATATTCATCGACGCCGCTTGTGAGTGTGGGCTGAGCAATAGGTACTCGTAGTGGTCGTCTTGCACCACTCATGATTTGTTTGGCGTTTGCGAGTTGTTCGTTTGTGACATCCGATTCTGCAAGAATGCGCTGTTCAATCTCAAGCGGTCTCCCTGAGGGCTGCTTCATCTTTGCACCAAAAAGTGGTCCTGTTGGGGACACTTGGCAAGCGCGCATCCGTTCAACAAATTCCTTTGAATGAAGTTCTACTTTGTCTAGTTCAAAAGCACTCCCCTTGCCAACATGTGCCCAAACTAAATCGCCAACAAGGCACGTGCATAAGATCTCTTGTTCTTGTCTTGTTCGGAGCACGTCATTAAACAGTTTCGACTGGAACGCATTGAGATACAGTTTTCGCATTGATTTCGGGATGCGTCTACACAATTTCTCTGGCGCGTCATCATTCCACTGCGCCGTAAAACGGGCAT
>JAKVBR010000181.1 GCA_022447165.1 Phycisphaerales bacterium
GTTTTGACCTGCGATTCTGTCAGCGTGCAATACAAATGTTCTCCCCCCTGATTGACTGATGAACTCAATCTGGTTTGTTGATTCCAACAAACTGGACATGGTTTGCAAAATCGCTTGTTTCTGCAATGCCGTTTGAAGGTTAGATGCAGCTCGATTGACTTCGGGGAATCGGCGCTCATTGTCTTTTAGAGTGATTAACTCAAACATTGTGAGTGATGAAGGACGCGCATGTGCAATAGATGGCAACTCTATTCCTTGATTTACATTGGTTTTTTTAGCGCCTCTAAGAATCCCCGCATTCCCTTCCCCTCTTGTCCACTGCGTCGCATCTTTTGCCATGACATACATCGATGATGCTGTGTCGACTCGCTCAACATCTACGAGTGCGGCAGATGCCGTGAGATACATCTCTGCTTCTCCTCGTTGGTCTCTCTTTGCAACCGCGACATGTTCAAGCACCATACGCTCATCTTGATTGTCCTGATCGAGATATATATCTTCAGCCCAAATCACTAAATCGCCTTGGACAAACGGAGTATGTTGCTTGATTGATTGAGTTAGCAGTCGTGGCAAATCCGCAGTCATCGCACTTGCCATCATGCCAACGAACTTCGGAATTACCAACTGAGTAAGGACCACTAACGAAATCGTAAGGCAAATACCAAAAGCAATGACTGGTGAAAGAATCCGCACATACGATTGTCCGCAAAGCGCAATTGCAACAATCTCATTATCTTGACTCATCCGGTGAAGAACGAGCGTCGTTGCAAACGCAGCAGAAAACGGAATTGCAAACTGCAACATGGGGACAAGCGCTAACATTAGATATTTGACTGTGTCCCAACCGGAAATGAGTTGGTCGCTAGAAAGCGGTTTAATGGCTGCTCCAAAAGCAATCACCACGACCAAGATTAACGCAGTAATTGCAAACTGCTTGAGTACATCTAGGATGAGATATGTATAAAACCGTTTTGGAATGAGGGGCATGATGATGTGTGGCAATCTGGGTCCAGAGATAGGCGTATCTTAATCACATAACACCTTTGAAGCCTAAAAAACTCACCTTCAATCTAGGTTTGTTTATCGGACGAAAAGAATGGCACTTTGGGCAGTTCGTGCACTTTGTCAGAAATAGAGCCCTAATTTTCTTGTTTTTTCACTATCTCTAAAAAGCATGACTTGCATCCAATCGATGGAGTTTAAATGGAACACAATCGTTCAACCTTAGCGCCAAGGGGTCTAGCGATGATGGAAGTCATGATCGCTATAGGGATCTTAACAGTCGCAATTGCAGCGATTACTACGGCCATCGTTGCAGGCCAGCGGCAATCAGTAGTTGCTAAACAGGTGATTGTTGGAGCTGTAGCGTCTGAATCTCTCATGTCTCAGATTTCAGCAGAGCCCTACGAAGCGATCGATTCGTGGAATGGTTATCGAGAAGAAGTCGGGGAAATGACTGCCCTCTCTGGCTCACCACTAAAGGGTTATTTCAGTTTGCTTGGCCGCTTTGTTAAAGTTGAGGATGGTGAGGTACTGATCAATGAGTTAGAGATAAACATTGTTGGGAAGAACATCACTGTTATAACATTCAATCAAGTAAATGAAGCCGTCAGTGAACTTACAAAATTTGTACCGGAGCCATCCACATGAATCGGCGCGGCTTTACATTTATTGAACTCATCATCTCACTGAGCATCACTGCAGTCATTGGACTCTCGGTTGTCACTTTAATGGGGGCTGTCACAAGTGGCATTACATCGAAAGAAGATGGACGTCAGGCATCAATAAGATATTCCACTCTGAAGAATAAGATGAGTGCATACATCTCACCTGCTCGGTGCGTACTCGCAACAACTACGGAAAGTGCTACGTTTTGGATGGTTGATTCCAATCAGAGCAACACAGTTCATGCAACCGAAATTCGGTGGATTGAGTTTAACCCAGAGCGTGAACAACTTGAAGTTTCATTTGTCTCATTACCTGAATATTGGAGTGAAGAAATGAAATCTCAAAATGATTATGAGTGCAACGAGCAAACAAACTATGCTCAGTTGTTGTCAAACTTTAATGCAAAAGGATATATCACGACGCTCACAATCGTCGATCAGATGAGTGATTGCAGTTTGTGGTTTAACGACAGTGAACCTTTTGACATTTCTTTGATTTCATTTGAGTTTAATCTACATTCGGCCATGGGAGAAACAGAAACGTATGTCATCGATGAAGTGATTCGCCAACATTTACTACCTCTTGGAGAGATTGAATGAGCATTCAAACAAAAACAAACCATCAACGCCGTGGCGTAGCGCTTATGCTTGTCATGATTACTATGTTAATCACTTGCGGAATGGCTGTTGCATATTTTGGTTCTAGAGATAACTCGATTTCTATAAGTCAAAACATACAAAAATCGACTGAAGCACGCATTGCTGCAGAATCTGGTGTTGAGCTAGCAATTGCAATTTTAGAAACGGATTTTGACTGGCGTACAGAACATATAAATGGCGTGATACTGAACGATTTTGAATTTGGCAATAGTCATTTTACAATCACTATTACAGACAGTGATACGAATCTGCCTCCGAATGAAGATTCATCAAATGTTGAAATATCTATTCAATCAACCGTTGGTGGGGTCACTCAGGAAATGCTTGCAACTGCAACTGTTATCCCTCTTGATAACGAATTTGATGT
>JAKVBR010000182.1 GCA_022447165.1 Phycisphaerales bacterium
ATTGCAGATCCATCAATTGAGGATGATGGATCCATGATTGCTGTTGGGTGAATGTTGGAAGTATCAGTCATCGTTATCCTTGCTCCGCATCAACCATCATAAATCGAATCTGTGCTTCTGCAGCGAGTTTTGTCCCAACAAATGCTTGGCACTGTAGTGCCGCTGTCCTGAGCCCCGCTTTCAGAGCAAATGCTTCAAGCATGAGTTGGTCGCCTGGTGTGACGGGGTGTCTTAGTTTTACTTTATCTAAACTCAATAGCACAGCGATTTTACCCGTGTGTTCCAATTTTCGACTCATGAGTAATCCGCCGAGTTGCGCCATTGCTTCGACGATCAGTACGCCCGGCATGATTGGCGTGCCGGGATAATGCCCTTGGAAAAACGGCTCATTAATCGTGATGTTTTTAATGCCGATTGCTTTTTCATCACCATCAATTTCAAGAACCCTATCGACAAGGAGCATCGGATATCGGTGTGGCATGATGCGTTGAATATCACGAACACTCATCTCTGAGCTTGTTGACGCGAGCGTTCTTCGCTTAGATGCTTTGTGTTGTTCTATGATTGCTGCACAGAGTTGTCTGTTTAACGAGTGACCTGAACGGCTTGCAACAATGCGACCTTGAATATGGCCACCAGCAAGATACAAGTCACCAATGATGTCTAAAATTTTGTGCCTCGCTGGCTCGTTTTCAAAACGATAAGCGTTGTCAATCGGACCGTCATCACCAATGACTAGCATTTCAGATGGTGACAGATGTGTGCACATGCCTTGCTCAAGTAGCGCTTCTGCTTCTTCTTTCAAGCTAAAGGTACGGGCAGGTGCAACTTCCTTTAAGTAATCTGCATTCTCACTATTCCACGCTTGCGTTTGGCGTTCAATTCGATGTGAGGCATCGCCATAGTCCAAATCAAACACAACATGCATACCCGGTTGGTGCGAGGGGAATGCTGCAATCATTGCATCACCTGATTGAAGACAAATTGGTTCCGTAACGCGTAGCAAGGTGCGCGGTTGCTCTTGTTCCACAGTCCCGGCTTTTTCTATTGGTTCAGCAAAGAGCAGTGAAGAGCCATCCCCACAAGGGACTTCAGGACCATCTAACTTGATCGTTGCGTTGTCGATTCCAACACCTGCAAGGGCTGACATCAAATGCTCAATCGTATCAATGGTGACATCACCCGATTCAAGTGTTGTCCTTCGCTCTTTATCCGCTGCATGCTCAATCGTCGCTGGAATGACCACAGGTGGTTCAATATCTGTACGTTCAAACACGATGCCTTCGCCCGCCTGTGCTGGTGCTATCTCCATGTTGACCTTAACGCCAGTTAACAACCCGTGGCCAGAAACATGCACTGGCTTGGCAATGGTTCTCTGCATGGTCGACCCATTCGTCGTTTTTGATTGGGTCTGTTGCTTTGGCGTGGACTTGGTCATGGGAGAGGGTGAACCCTAAAAGGCGAACCCTCACGGGTTTATCACTGTTTGGGAGGGCTCAATTGTTTAGCGAGTTCAGGCATTTTACGCACGATTGCCCACTGACGCAATGTATCTTTCATTTTCCCAGCAGGGACACCGAGCCACTCTTCACCAGCAGGTATATCGTGCATTAACCCGCTTTTCGCCCCAATTTTTGCACCATCGCCCACTTTGCAATGTGGCGCGATGCCCACTTGGGCAGCGATTTGGACCCAATTGCCAATCTGAACGGAGCCCGCAATACCACAATGGGCTGCAATGACGCAGTTTTTGCCTATTTTGACGTTATGCCCAACTTGGACGAGGTTGTCGAGTTTCGTACCATCCCCAATGGTTGTGGAAGCAAATTTTCCTCGATCAATGCAGGTGTTCGCCCCAAGTTCAACTCGACTACCAATGACGACATTCCCGATGTGAGGCATTTTCGTTAGGCCGTCACCAGCTTCATTTGGTCGATACCCAAAGCCGTCAGCACCAATCACAACATGGGCATTCAGAATGCAGTCATCCCCAATGTGGCAATCATGTTCAATCACCACATTCGTTCTCAGCACCGTTTGCGAGCCAACTGAGGAGCCCCGACCAACATGGACGCTACTACACAATACTGCACTGTCACCAATGCGCACATTATCACTAATGACGACATATGGTCCAATGGATACGCCCTTGCCAATGGTCGCAGAGTCGCTGATGATTGCAGTTGGATGAACGCCTTCTTTAGGCAATTCAATCTGTGGCATGAACATCTCTAACAGGGTTGCAATGGCAAGTTCTGCATCATGCACACGTAAAATTGCTCGTTGCGAATCATCATGATCAACGACAGGAACGCCAGTTGACACGATGCCAATTGTTGCTTTTGTTTGAGCCCATGCTTTTGCATACTTCGCATTGACCATGAAGGTTGCATCACCTTCTACTGCTTCGTCAAGAGATGCAACCCCAGTGCAAACTAAATCTTCGTTGCCTTCAATAGTTGCGCCAAGCGCTGATGCAATGTGTTGGAGCGTGAACTCAGCCATGTTTTACTGACGGACTGCCATCTCGTCAAACTCAGCATTCATGTACTCAACGAGGACATCTGTGACATCGAATGTTTCGTTTGCATAA
>JAKVBR010000183.1 GCA_022447165.1 Phycisphaerales bacterium
AAATTTACGCTCCAAAAGCTAACTATGAGATGAGTGAGCAATCTGTTCTTTGTGGCAGAATCGCTGCAGATGAAGTGAATTTTACTGGCGCATCTCGACTGTACTATGACCAGTTACTTGACCAAGGCGGATACGCAAACCCAGATGGATTGCTTTACAACGCTCGCGGCGAGATGGTTTCTGAGTTAAAACAGTTAAATACGCTTAACAGAGATTCCATTGAAACACTGCAAAATCATTACGCTCAGGATGATGATGAGACCGATTACTGGTCAGGACGCAATTGGCACAACACCCCTACTGAAAGACCCCATGAAGTCATCTATCAATTCGTCGCATTTGGATTTGATGCCAGAGAATGGGAATCTGTAGCATGCAAACAAACGCAATCACATGCTTCGACATCCAAGGAAAGACGTTACGACTAATGCTTAAACGTGCCTATTCAACGATCGAACTGCTTCTTGCAATTTCAATTTTAGTATTGGGTTGTTCCCTAGTGATTCCAATGATTGGAAATGCTTCAAAGTCAAGTTTGAATGATGCAAAGCGGCTCCTTGTGAGTGATATTGAGCTCGCTCAATCGATGGCAATAGCACACCCTGAAGATGGAATCATACTCGTGATTCAAGAAGATGGCTGGCACATCGCGCTGAAAGACACCCCTTACGATCCAATCAAAAATGAACTTAATGGTGAACCAATTCAAACAAGATGTGGAGTTGGGCCTGCTATTTCAGCGCAACATGTGAAAATTGATACAAATGTAAGTGAGCACATCATCCCCTTCAATCACCACGGTGGTATTGATTTATATTCAGGGCTTGCCGAAGTCACACTATCACTCGATTCGCAAACAGAACTCGTTACGATTCATCCAACAACCGGTTGGATTGAGTGACTTACTTGATTCCGTACTCTTTAAGTTTTCTGTAAAGCGTTCGCTCACCAATCCCAAGCATTTTGGCAGTCTGTTCGCGATTCCCACCAGTAAGAGCAAGGGTTTGACGAATGGCTTCTTTTTCAAGGCGATCTAAGCCAATGCCAGCGAGACTACCTACTTCGTGGGTCTCTTCACTCTCAGTTGCTTTTACTTCATCTGGGACATGAGTGATGTCAATCGTGTTGTTCTCTGCCATAACTGCCATTCGCTGAACAACATTAAGGAGTTCACGAACATTTCCTGGCCAATCATAACTGACAAGTCTCATGACAGCCGGATCTGTGATTGGCGGTCTTGGGCAGTCCATATCCGCTGCATATTTTCCAAGGGCAAACTGGATGAGCATTGGGATGTCTTCACGACGCTCCCTGAGGGGTGGCACATAAATTTCTGCGCCTTTTATTCTGAAGTACAAGTCTTCTCGAAAATCGCCTGACTCACACCGTTCTTGGAGATTCTGATTTGTAGCGGATACAAAACGAACGTCGACTTTTCGATCGCTATTCTGCCCAAGTCTAACAACATCACCAGTCTCTAATACTCGTAACAACTTTGCCTGCATAGCGATTGGCATATCACCTATCTCATCGAGAAAGAGCGTACCGCTATTTGCAAACTCAAACACACCTTCGCGATCTCGGTCAGCACCCGTGAACGCACCTCGAACATGTCCAAAGAGTTGGTCTTCTAGTAGCGATTCACTTTGCCCCGCACAATTAAATGCAACATACTTTTTATCGACTCGCTTTGATTGATTATGAATCGCTTGAGCAACAAGTTCCTTGCCTGTGCCAGAGTCGCCTGTAATCAACACTGGTAAGTTACTTGGAGCGACTCGTCGTATCATCTCAATGACTTTCCGAATCGCTGGTGAATCCCCGATAATACCCTCAAAGCCATACGCTGCATCGACTTGACCTTTCAATGCTTCATTCTGCTGCTTTAGTAGTACCGACTCTGCTGCTCGATTGACCAGATTCCTAAAGACATCTAGGTCGAGGGGTTTCTCAATAAAGTCGTATGCTCCACCCTGAAGCGCTGCCTTTGCAGTTGGGATATCACCATGAGCAGTAACCACAATCGTCGCAGCACCATCTTGATGCTCATTCGCAAGTTTCAACACTTCTAAACCGGATTGTTCTTCTTCCATCACCATGTCAGTGACGATGACATCAAATGAACCCATCAACAACTCATCTTTTGCCTTCTCAAAACCTTCAACCACGGTACAAACATGCCCAAGTCTGCTAAGAGACTCCGCCATGACTTCTGCGTGATCTGGCTCATCATCAACGATGAGAATTTGAGCGTGAATTTCTGACATGTTTTGTGTATTGTACAGTCCTGTGAGCAAGTGACTCACTTTCAAGATTTAGAACCTTACTCAACGATAGAATGTGTAGATGACTCCAACAATACCACTTCCGTTTTCAGCAGATGCAATTCATGGGAAGACCTTTCATTTCATTGGCATTGGTGGATGCGGAATGAGTGGTTTAGCACAAATCATTCAACGCCTCGGTGGGACCGTTCAGGGTACAGATGCCGTAGAGAGCGCTGTCACTGATCATCTCATACAACTTGAAATCCCC
>JAKVBR010000184.1 GCA_022447165.1 Phycisphaerales bacterium
AAAACGCCTCATTTGTGTATTCCAACCACATCAACACAGTCGAACTCGGTTCTTGCTTGACCAGTTTGCTCAAAGCTTTTCAAGTGCTGATGAAGTCATTGTCCCGCACATCTACTTTGTCAGAGATTCTGAAGCAGAAAAACAACGTGTTTCAGCACAGGATTTAGTCGACAAACTTATTGCAAAGGGCTCCGTTGCGAAACACTACGAAACATTTGATGAGATTGTGAAGTATGTCAAATCACATGCTCGAGATGGCGATTTGATTACTGTTATGGGCGCTGGACCTGTCACATCAATCGCATACGACCTTTGTTCTCAACCTGAATACGCAAACCCATCGTAAAATTTCATAGATGGCTCAAAAGTTCCAATCAACGTTTTTTGGTGGATTAGATGTCGACTTTGAACATGATGCCCAGATTGGCGCAATGACGAACTTTGCGATTGGCGGGAGAGCTGATGTTCTCGTGACACCGCATTCAACGGACGCACTGTCGCAGCTCATGAGAAGATGTCACAATTCAGGAACTCCTGTACACATTCTGGGCAAAGGACAAAATTTGCTTGTTGATGACATTGGTGTTGAAGGTGTCATAATCAAACTTGACGCTGAGTGTTTCAAAACGCATACATTCAGGCGGAACGATCAACAAAACACTTTGCATGCGATGGCTGGGGCAGACCTCGCAACGGTTCTCATGGATTCAACTCGACGGGGTTTTGAGGGTCTATCTTCGATGGCTGGAATTCCTGCAACAATTGGCGGAGCTGTTCGAATGAACGCTGGCGGTAAGTACGGTAAAATCAGTGACAATCTTGAGACAGTTACTTGTTTGTTTGCAAATGGCGATTTGGTGACTTATCTCGCAAGTGAACTTGAGTTTGAGTATCGCACATCATCTCTTCCAGCACCTGTCGTGCTCTCTGCAACATTTGAAGTTGAAGAAGCAGATCCAGTTGAAGTACGTAAACGTGTGAAAGAGATATTCAAATGGAAGAAAACAAAGCAACCACTAGCTGATGCTTCTGCAGGATGTGCATTTAAGAACCCAATCAATGCTTCCGGCGAACGAGTGTCAGCGGGCATGCTCATTGACCAAACAGGACTCAAGGGACTGACGGTTGGAGGGGCAAGTGTTAGCGAACACCATGCAAACTTTATTGTGACTTCACCTGCAGCAACGGCTAGACATGTCATTGAGTTAATGGATGAGATTCAAGCCAGAGTTTTCGATGCTACGGGAATTCAACTGCATAATGAAGTCATCATATGGTCAAAAGATGAGGCGGCAAGCAGATGAGGAAGCCAACCGTCGCCATTTTGATGGGTGGACCTGATTCAGAACGCGACGTTTCAATTCGCTCTGGCAATGCTGTTGCTCTTGCTTTGAGCCACTCTACTGACTTTGAAGTCCACCCAATAATCATAGATGAAACTACGACAGAAGCCCTTGAGTCAATGAAAGCCGATGTGTTCTTCCCCGTTCTACACGGACCCTACGGCGAGGGTGGACCATTGCAAGAATGCCTTGAAGCTTCTGGCATCCCATTTGTTGGCTCCACAAGTGAGCCCGCAAGAGTCGCAATGGATAAACATTTATCCAAAACTGTGGCAAAAGAACATGGGGTACCAACTCCAAAGTGGAAACGCATCAGCACCCCTGATGAACTAACACTTGAGTTGCCAATTGTGTTGAAACCAGTTGACGAGGGCTCAAGCGTTGGATTAGCAATCTGCAAAACAAGCGACGAAGCAAACATAGCATTGAATTCACTCTTATGTGGCAAGCCATACATTGCAGAACAGTATGTAGAAGGGCATGAAATCACCATATCGATTCTTGACGGCACTCCCCTGTCAACCATTGAAATCATCCCCCCCCAAGAAATTGGCACATACGATTTTGAAGCGAAATATCAACGAAATGACACTCAATATGTGTTGAACCCTGAACTCCCAAAACACAATTGCATACAACATGCTCTTGCAATGTATGACGCACTTGGGCTTAGGGATTTAGCTAGAATTGATTTCATTGTTGAAGACGATAAAGAGTGGTTCTTAGAAGCGAACACAATGCCCGGTTTTACAGATTCTTCGCTCTTTCCTATGGCCGCTGCCGACTGCGGAATCCCGATGACTGAATTATGTGAACAGATGACTCAAATAGCCCTTGCACGGGGCTAAAAAACCCTTTTTCAGCTCTGTGCACACCATCAATCGCTGTCAGTAGAAGCAGATTCTTCATCAAGAATTTCAACCTAATCTGTCGATGTCCATCTACGAATGGCACGAAAACGAAAGAGAAGCACGCCTAAATTATTCCCAATACTTTTCAGAGGATTGGCTGACATTGCAAAACGCCCGGTTGTCCTCGCTTGGGTGTTTACAGTGTGTAGTTTAGCCGTACTGACAGCATTGAGTGTTCCGAAGTTACGTGCTGCACACCCTGCACCAGCAGATATCACTGTTACATTCAAGCAAGTGCCTGTATGGCTCGACGACTCGTTGCTTGGCGAGTTAAGAGA
>JAKVBR010000185.1 GCA_022447165.1 Phycisphaerales bacterium
GTCACTGTTACGAATCTCATTAAAGATGGTGAGCGTGTCGTTGGTGCATTCGCGTATGAAAGAGAAAAGGGACGTTTTCTGCTCTTCAAAGCGAAAGCAATTGTTATTGCAACTGGCGGTTATGGTCGCGCATATAAAGTGACAAGTAACAGTTGGGAATACACCGGAGACGGTCAAACAATTGCCTATGACGTTGGTGCTGACTTGCTCGATATGGAATTCGTTCAGTTCCACCCAACAGGGATGGTTTGGCCACCAAGTGTTCGTGGCATTCTTGTCACAGAAGGCGTTCGCGGCGAAGGCGGCATCTTGAAAAATTCCGAAGGCAAGCGATTTATGTTTGAAGATGTGCCGCCAAACTATCGTTCTTCAACTGCTGACAATGAAGAAGAGGGTTGGCGATATGTAACTGGCGACAAGCATGCAAACAGGCCACCAGAACTCTTAACTCGTGACCATGTTGCGCGCAAGATTGTGAAAGAAGTCAAAGAGGGGCGTGGCTCGGAACATGGTGGTGCGTACCTTGACATCGCTTGGATTAAGGAACACATTAAGGACTCTGAGGCCCACATTAAGAAGAAACTTCCGAGCATGTACCACCAATTCATGGAGCTCGCTCGAGTTGATATTACTAAGGAACCAATGGAAGTTGGTCCAACGACGCACTACGCAATGGGTGGTATTCGGGTTAATGCTGATACTCAAATGTCTACCGTAGACGGCCTCTTTGCTTGCGGCGAATGTGCTGCGGGTCTTCACGGAGCGAACCGTTTGGGTGGCAACTCCCTGTCGGACCTTCTTGTGTTTGGTAAGCGTGCAGGTGAGCATGCAGCTTTGTATGCGAAGGAGCATGGGGAAGGCAATATCGATCCTGCTTATGTTGACTCGATCGTCGAAGAAGCACTTGCACCAATGAATAGGCAAGTTGGTGAAAACCCTTATGCCATTCAACATGAGTTACAAGAAACAATGCAAGATTTAGCGGGCATTTCACGAAGTGAGGATGGTCTAAACGAGGCCATCAAGAAGATTCATGAATTGAAGAAACGTGCGGAAAATGCGTTTGCTCCAGGTAACCGTGAATACAACCCTGGTTGGCATACTGCGCTTGATATTCACAACTTGCTGACAGTTTCTGAAGCATTATGCTTGTCAGCAGTTCAGCGTACTGAATCAAGGGGTGGGCATTACAGGGAAGAGTATCCAGAAAAGACGGAAGAGGGTAGCTCATACAATACTGTTGTGAGAAAAGCTGCTGATGGTTCAATGGAGGTTGAACGGACACCTGTTGTACCTCAAACAGACGAAATGAAACAAATCATTGAGGACAACAAATAATGGCGCAGGTAACGTTTAGAGTTTGGCGCGGCGAAGGGGAAGGCAGTTACTTCCAAGAGTACACCTCAGAAGTTGGTGAAGGAATGGTTGTCCTTGATGCGATTCATGATATTCAGGCAGAGCAAGCGCCCGATTTAGCAGTACGCTGGAATTGCAAGGCAGGGAAGTGCGGTTCATGTTCAGCAGAGATTAACGGAATGCCAAAACTCATGTGTATGACGCGGTTGTCATCACTTGACTTGTCGCAGCCAGTCACGATTGAACCAATGAAAGCGTTCCCGCATGTCAAAGACTTGGTGACTGACGTTTCATATAACTATGAAGCGAAAATGAAAATTAAGAAGTTTAAACCCCGCAAGCCAGATGCTCCAGACGGAACATGGCGTATTCAACAAGAAGATGTTGAACGGGTTCAAGAGTTTAGAAAGTGCATCGAGTGCTTCCTTTGTTCAGATGTTTGTCACGTACTTCGTGACCACCATGAGCATCAGGGCTATATTGGTCCAGCGATGTTTGTGAAATCGGCTGCGTATGAAATGCACCCGCTTGATGTAGAAGACCGAATTTCAGACCTGAAGGAAGAGCAAGGGATTGGTTTTTGTAACATCACGAAGTGCTGTACAAAGGTTTGTCCTGAGCACATCACGATTACTGACAATGCGATTATCCCCTTGAAGGAGCGCGTTGTTGATGAGTACTTTGATCCCGTGACCCGGCTCTTTAAGATGTTCAAGCCAAACAAATCGAAGTAATTATTTTGCTGTTACGATCAATGTCGGGCTTGGCACTGTGGCCTTTAAGTAGACGCTTTTTTGTGTCGTAATTTCAATGAGCCCTTCCCATGCTTGATGCGATGGGGCTGCGACTCTAAGCTGCAGGGGGCTGCCTTCTACTATTTGGATGATTGTGGTGCCTTCTTCATCGGTGATGTTTGAATCGCCAGTTGCTGTAAATGGTTCAAGGATTTCAGAAGACCCTGTAAACAGAATGCTGTTTGATGTTGGGTTAAAGAGATACATCGGATATGCAGTGACTTGTGCCCCTTGGACAGGCAATCCTGCATTCGTTTCCACAGTGATTGTCGCTGGATGATATGTGTGGCAACCTGAGATGAACAAAAACAAGACGAGTAAGTATTTCATGAGGTTGCTCTTCCTTCAAAACCGTAATGTTCTTGG
>JAKVBR010000186.1 GCA_022447165.1 Phycisphaerales bacterium
AGCTGTGCTGACACAAAACTCGCTGCATGTTTAGTTGCGATTTTAAGAAGGGCAGATTCAATTGGAACGAGCGTTCATATCGTTGGGTCAGTAGAGGTGGAAGAAGTCATGGCGTTATGCAAGGTGCCCCCTCTGAAACAATTCACACATGTACGAAAAGCAGCTTAGGGATTGAGTACAAACTCGGGACTTTTGACTTCCGCGGGTCCGTTTTTACAAACAACATAGGTGAACCCATCGCGAAGAGCGCCACCTGCGAATTGGCCATCTGGAGTCAGGGCTATGCACGCAACTTGATGTTCGCTTTCAATGTCATAACTGTGCTCCACCCGTTCTAGCATTTCTTGAATAGCTTCGATTGGCGATGCACCTCTGCCCATCAATTCCACAACGAGAAAGGAACTGCAAACTCCACTGATAAGCTCTCCATGACCTGTTGCGGTTGCTGCGCCTCTTTTGGGATCGACATAAAGTCCATGCCCGATGATTGGGGAATCTCCAACTCTTCCAGGGACTTTCCATGCCATACCACTCGTACTGCATGCGCCTGCCATCGTTCCACGAGCGTCGACTGCAAGCGTTCCGATTGTGTCGTGGTTACCAAAGAGTTTGCCCGTTCCAGTGTCATACGGTGCAAGCGTCTCCGTCGGTTGATGGTCTTCTTTCCACTTCAACCATTTCTCTTTAGATGATTGAGTGAGTATGTCAACTGATTCCAACCCGTGTTCATCTGCAAATACATCTGCAAGGGGACCGGCAAGAAGCGTGTGGTTTGTTTTTTCCATGACAAGACGTGCGAGGGATACTGGATGTTGGTGGCGTTCAATTGCGCATACGCCGCCACTTTGGCTAGGTGAGAGCATCACAGCAGCATCAAATGTACATCGCCCGTCAGCATCAGGGTATCCGCCAACACCAACTGAATCGATCGATTCATCTGCTTCCGCCATTCTTGCGCATGTTTCGACTAAATCAAGTGCGCCTGCTGAGTTGCCTAGTTTTGTAGCAACCGTATTTAGAATAGATTCGCTAAATGACCATGTTGAAAGTAGCATGTTCATGACAACTTTTACGGTATACTTTTTAACATGTCAATACCAGTTTCAACAACGTTTAATTTTGAAGGACATGAAATTGTCGAATACAAAGGCGTCGTAAGAGGGATTGTTGTGAGGTCACCCACCATTGTTCAAGGCATCATGGGTGGTTTAAAAAATATCATCGGCGGCAAGATTGGAGCTTACACAGAGATGTGCGAACAAACTCGCCAAGATGCGTATCAACATCTGCTTGAACATGCTGAACAGTTAGGCGCTAATGCAGTTGTTGGATTTCGATATGACTCTTCTGACCTTCAGGATGCTGCAACAGAAGTTCTTTGTTACGGCACTGCAGTGGTTATTAAAAAGGTATGATTTTTTTACAAATAATCGGGATGTTAATTGCAAGCGTAATTGTCTCTGCAATAGTAACGCCATTTTTGCAATATGCATTTAAGTTAACTGAGGGACAGAAGAATAGTTATTCCGATTCATTTAAAATTTGCTTCTACGCAAATTTTATATCTTTTGTTGTTGCTTATGTCTTTCCACTAATTATCACAAGTTCATCAATTGATTGGATTTGGGATGGCCTTGGTTCAATCATTGGACTTGGGGCTTTCACTTATCTAATAGCAAAAGAACTAGGCGATCTTAAAAGGTCTCTTTTAATCGCGTTATTACTTCAGGCTCTAACATTTTTGTTTGCTCTTGCTGTTGCTGCAGTATTAGTTGTAATAGGAATTGGAACTATAGTTGTTAGTGGCTAACCATTCTTAATTTACAAAGAAGCACTATTTGTAACTAGCAATCATGAAAACTGGCATTTACACATTATCTTCCACCTCATCGATAAATTTAAAAAGACTTTTTTCAATTTGTACAAAATTAAAATCACAATTAAGTGATAGTTCGAATTCAATTAACCACTAGATGCAGAATCCAATTCTCGCCTAGCCTGATGAACATCAATAAATGGGAATATGAAAATAACCAAAAGTTGTATCACAGCAACGATCATGAAAATTACTGGGATGGAATAATTTTCGCTTAAATAACCAGATAACTTTAAGCCTGTTGTTGTAGATAAATTTAAAATTGCCATATAAGCAGTAAATTGAGTA
Organism: Phycisphaerales bacterium; assembly: GCA_022447165.1. Lineage (GTDB taxonomy): Bacteria > Planctomycetota > Phycisphaerae > Phycisphaerales > SM1A02. Next base: position 2,165 of record JAKVBR010000186.1, read on the forward strand.
GCAGCAATTTTTGGCCATGAAACAGTCATGCACATGGCAAACAAACTTGCAGAAATCATGGATTCCATCCATGTCGAAAGCAAGATGTAAGAGTACACAAATGAATTATCAAACCAGTCAAACCATAAAACACCTGAGTCTGGAGAAGATAATCCAAATGTTGCGTATAGCGTAGCGAGCACAATAGATCCAATAGTTGCAACACGCTTTGGACCAAACTTGTCAGCAAGAATACCGCCAATCATTGCGCCAGCAAGACCGCATATAACACCATAGCCGCCTTCAATGTCTGTTAACTGTACTC
>JAKVBR010000187.1 GCA_022447165.1 Phycisphaerales bacterium
CAATTTGGATGCAACCCGCGAATGGCGTTTCTTCTTCAACAACCGTGCAATGCTATCAACATCTTCTTGTTTTTTTGGTTCCTTCTTCTCTTTTTGAACGAAGTCATCTTTTGTCGGAACAACATGAACTTTCTTTTTACGTGAACTTGATTCATGAACTCTTTTCAATGCATCAACTGATGATTGTCCCGCTTGCTCGACTGGAACAAACATCGCTTGCACACTTTGCTTGTCTATCCACAAACGTCTCACTGCAACATCGAGAATCAAAATACTTGCCGCTAGCATTGCAAGCAAATCCCATGTTGAAGTTGGACTTTCAGGCATTGTCAACCCTGAATCATCAAAAAGAGATTCAAGTTCTAAATCATCTGGCGCAAGTACGCGGCCCCCTGTTTTTCGAGCGACTTCTTGTAGCAAAGATGTGTTGTGCTGAGTAGTTGCGAACTCTTTATCAAATGGCATTGTCACCGCGGCGGGAACTCTACTAACAATATCACCGTCTTGATTTTGGAAAACTACGTTGACTAACCAAGCCCCTTGCTCATCAGCATTAAATTCGGTGTTGTATCGACCTGGCGCATGTTGCTGCAACTCAATAGTCTCAGTGTGCCCGCTTGGACTTACTAGTACTGCCTTTGAACGCATGAAGTTGAGATATCCAGAATCATGTTCAAGCAATTCAATGTCAACGCGTCCAACATCACCCTCAATCGAAGTTGTTACGAGTGAGTTGGGTGGGTTGGAACTACGCATCGTGAATCGAACACATCGTTCCCAGAAGCTCTGGAAGCCACTCCACCCAAGCCAGGGTGAAGCCCACCGTTGCCCTAAATCACTCGTGAAGGCGACACTCTTACCAAGGCCATAGTTCCACCACGCTAGTAGTGGATCATCAGCGTCTTTTACTGGTATAAACCATGGCGTTTGTGCAAGCCCACTTTTCTTGCCTGTTACCACATAGCCCGTAACAGGCGGTACAACATCGATGCCAGTCACGGGTCCGCTCATTGAAGCTGTTTGAGATGGAACAAATTCTTGGCCTTCTTGCAACAGTGACCGCGAATTCATTTGAGCTTCTTTGATAAAGATGTTTGGCAACTTTGAAGGGTCGTTCACCATGTAAAAACGGCCGCCAGTCACTGTTGCGATTCCCTTCATCTTCTGCAAATCCATTGCCGAGCCGTGACCACCAACCATGACAGCAGAGACGGTCACACCACCTTCTTGATAGCCCTGTAGTAACTCCTGAGAAGGTCCGATTGGATCACCATCACTGATGATGATGACATGCCTTTGTGCTGCGTCGACGCTTACTAATCCTTCGAGCGCAAGTTCCATCGCTGAACTGAAGTCCTGCATATCCCCAAAGACAAGACTTTTTACTGCATTGTGCGCTTTGGTCTTGTCCCCAGCAAGTTGAAGTGGCAGCCGCCACCCTGAGTTGTTTCTTGTATTCGGACCACCATTCCAGTCATATTCGATGATGCCTATGTAATCAAACTCACTTAATGAATCAACTGCTGCAGAGGCCATTTGTTGCCCCCAATAATTTCCCTTCTGCATTTCACAAGAGTGCATAATGAGAGCCAGTGCGCCCCGAGGCAACTCTCGTTTTTGAGGCGGTTCACAAAGAAGTGGCATCGCTTCCTCTAACTGAGAACCAATCCAACCCCCAGCACCATACGCTTCAGGTCCTCCCACAAACACAACCCCACCGCCTAAATCATGAATAAATGCATGGAGAAGCCGCTCTTGCACATCATCAATTGCCCATCTAGGAATGTTATCTAAGATGATGGAGTCAATTGCTGTGTAACCGATACTTGTCCTTGGAATCCCATTTGGTTGCGTAACTTCAACTTCAATCCCTGAGTTCTCTAACAATTGAACGAGATGTGCAGTACTCAATTCATTTTGAGTAACGATTAAAACCTTGCCATCAGAATGTACAAATGAAACGCCAACCCCTGAGTTGTTCGCCGCAATAGTGTCTTGACCAACATCGGGTGACCATGTAGCGGAAAACTCTTGAGGCCCCTTAGACCGTATTGGAAGATCGAATACAAATGCATTAACACCAGGGTTCAATTGAAGTGGCAGGCCGGAATCTTCTTCTAGAGCAGAAAGTGATATCTCCTGCCCGTTATGATTGAGATGCAATCGCCCCGATGCTTGACCGACGCTTCGAAGCACAATGCGGACTGGTATCGTTTGCCCTTCTCTAGTTTGAGTTGGAACAATGACACGCTCAATGAGAACTTCATGGTCATGGTCATATATGAGTGGTAAAACATCGATTGGTATCTGATTTGCAGCTGCAACTGATGCCACATGGAGAATGTCGCCCTCTGTCTCATTTCCATCAGAAACAAGAAGAATGCGACTTGCTGAATCTACTGGCTTTAATGCAAGTGCAAGTTGAATACCTTTGCTTAAATTTGTCGCATTGAGAACCGGCTCATTC
>JAKVBR010000188.1 GCA_022447165.1 Phycisphaerales bacterium
ACTTGTCGAGCAAATCCATACTGCTTTTTTAGAAGTAGGTGTAAACGCGGTTGAAACAAATACCTTTGGCGCAAACAAGTTAGTGCTTTCTGAGTTTGATGAGGAAGCGGCAACATGGGCTTATGATCTCAATGTCGAATCCGCCAAAATTGCAAGAAGAGCATGTGATCAGTTTGAGGGCGAGCGTTATGTCCTCGGTTCAATGGGACCAGGGACGAAACTCGTTTCGTTGGGCCAGACGAATTGGGACACAATGTTTGAATCATATGAAGAACAGGCAAGAGGGCTCATCGAAGGTGGTGTTGATGCGTTTCTCATTGAAACCTGCCAAGATATTTTGCAAGTCAAATGTGCAATCAATGCATGTATGAGCGCACTCCAGAATTGCGGTCAAACAGTTGAAGACATTCCAATCATCGTCAGCATCACGATTGAGATGACTGGCACAATGCTCGTTGGAAGTGATGTTCAGACTGTTGTTCATGCCCTCAAGCCGTATCCAATTCTCGCATTAGGGCTCAATTGTGCAACAGGACCAGAGTTAATGGAACCGCACGTGCAGTGGCTCACTGAGCATTGGGATGGTTTTGTTTCAGTCATACCAAATGCAGGACTTCCTGAACTTGTTGATGGTAAGGCGCACTTCCCACTTTCACCCCACGCTTATGCAGCGCAGATGAAACAATTTGTGCAGAAGTATGGTGTGAATATTGTTGGTGGTTGTTGTGGTACAACTCCGGAACATCTTAAGTCTTTCATTCAGGTCATGTCTGATGTTAAACGACCCCAACGAACGGTAGAATCAATAGCGCCGAGTGCAACGAGTTTGTACCAGCCCATTGAGTTTAAGCAAGACGCTTCGATTTTGATCGTTGCTGAGCGAACGAATGCAAATGGTTCAAGAAAGTTCAAGCGCTTACTTGAAGAAGAGCAGTGGGACGGTCTTGTGGAGATGGCAAAAGAAGAACTTGAAGGTGGCGCTCATGTGCTTGACGTCTGTGTTGATTATGTAGGGCGGGATGGCGCCAATGACATGGATGAGATTGTTGGACGGCTTGCTCAACATGTTGATGCGCCGCTCATGCTTGACTCTACTGATGCAAAAGCAATCGAAGCAGGACTAAAGCGTGCTGGTGGGCGTTGCATTGTGAATTCCATCAACCTTGAAGATGGCGAAAAGCGGCTCGATGAAGTGTGTCCATTGCTCAAACAATATGGGGCAGCAACAGTTGCACTCACAATTGATGAAGAAGGCATGGCGAAAACTGCTGCGAGGAAAGTTGAAATCGCTAAACGATTGCATGACTTATACACAGATAAGTGGGGACTTGATGCATCAGACATGATGATTGACGTCTTAACATTCACGATTGCAACTGGCATGGAAGCGGACCGAAAACTTGCGCTTGAAACGCTCGATGCAATTGAAATGCTTGCAACTGAGTTGCCTGAATGTAGTTTCTTGCTCGGGGTGTCTAATGTCAGTTTCGGATTGAAACCAGCAGCGAGGCGAGTTCTCAACTCATGCTTTTTGCATGAAGCAGTAGATCGAGGGTTGACTTCAGCAATTGTTCATGCATCAAAAATCTTGCCTAAGCATCGCATCTCAGAAGAACACTGGGACGGGGCAATCAAACTTATCTATGACAAACGAGAAGGTGAGTTTGACCCGTTAATTCACTTCTTGTCACTCTTTGAAGATGATGATGTCGTTGAAGAAGAGGAAGTATCCCAGTTGACGCTTGAGGAGCGATTGCGTAAGCACATCATTGATGGAAAGAAAGACGGATTAGAAGATGCCATCAACGAAGCGCTTCAATCTTGGAGCGCACTTGAGATTATCAACAATCACTTGCTTGATGGCATGAAGACAGTCGGCGAACTGTTTGGTTCAGGCCAGATGCAGTTGCCATTTGTGTTGCAATCAGCGGAAGTTATGAAGCGAGCAGTTGCTCAGTTAGAACCGCACATGGAAAAAGGGGAAGCGGTCGACAAGGGGCGAATTGTGCTTGCCACAGTTGCAGGTGATGTTCATGACATTGGTAAAAATCTCGTAGACATTATTTTGACTAACAATGGATACTCTGTGTTTAACATTGGTATTCGCCAAACGATTGAAGAGATTCTTTCTGCCGCAACTGAACACTGTGCAGATGCAATCGGGATGTCTGGACTTCTTGTGAAGTCAGTAGGAGTGATGGAACAAAACTTGCATGTATTGAATAACAAATCAGTCAACATTCCAGTACTCCTTGGTGGTGCAGCACTCACGAGACATTGGGCGGAATCACATTTGCGTGAGTTATATAACGGCGCACTGTATTATGGAAGAGATGCGTTTGAAGCGCTTACTGTTTGCGACAAACTCGTTTCTGGTCAGTTAAATGAAGTTGATACTGCAATTGACGCGCGATTAGCGAAACGAAGAGAAGTTGAAGCGAAGGTTCAAGCGGGTCGCAAGGAA
>JAKVBR010000189.1 GCA_022447165.1 Phycisphaerales bacterium
GCCATGTACGCACTAGCAGACTGTAATAATTTTTATGCATCATGTGAACGTGTTTTTGAACCACATCTTGAGTGCAAACCCGTTGTTGTCCTTTCAAACAATGATGGTTGCGTCATTGCTCGCTCGCAAGAAGCCAAAGACATCGGTTTTAAAATGGGCGAACCAATTTTTAAATGCCAATCACGAGTGCATGCCCACCGCGTCATCGTTCGTTCATCAAACTTTTCGTTGTATGGGGACATGTCACGCCGTGTGATGCAGACGCTTCGTCTCTTTACGCCCGATGTCGAAGTGTATTCTATTGATGAAGCATTTCTCGATTTGTCTGGTTTAGCGTGCCGTGACGCACTTGCCGAAATGGCACGCATGCGTGCAACCGTTTTAAGATGGACTGGCATTCCGATTTCAATTGGAATCGGAACAACAAAAACGCTTGCAAAACTCGCAAATCATTACGCGAAAAAACATCCTGAGACGGGTGGTGTTGCGCAAATACCAGATCCACCCGAAACAATGCTTCGCAAGGTTGAAGTTGGCGATGTTTGGGGCGTTGGTCGTCAATGGTCAAAGAAACTGCAAATGATTGGCATACAAACAGCGTTTGATTTAGCAAGCGCCGATGAAATGCTCTTGCAAAAATCATTCAATATTGTGGCGATGAAAACAGCGATGGAACTTCGTGGTCACCGATTCTTTGGATTAGAGCAAACACCAGAACAACGAAAAACGCTTCTGCGTTCTCGGTCATTCGGTAGTGCGGTGACATCTTGGCAAGATATGTCGGACGCCATTGCATCACACGCAACGCGTGCTGCGGAAAAACTTCGACAAGAAGAACTCGTTGCCAAGCATCTTCGCGTGTTTATGCATACGAGTTTATTTAATCATTTTGACCCTCGGTATTCTGCGAGTGATGGTGTTGACTTGCTCCCGCCAACTAATGTGACGCACCGCATCATCAAAGCGGCGCTTGATATTGCACGCCCGCTTTGGAAGGATGGCTTTAAATATAAACGTGCTGGGGTTTATATGCCTGATTTAGCGAAAGGACCAGTGCAGCAGTCGCTGTTTGACGCGGAAGCGCAAATTGAAAATGACAAGCGGATGATGCAAGTGCTTGATGACATCAATACCACAATGGGCGCGGGCACACTTCATTTTGCATCATCTGGTTTTTCCAGAAAGTGGCATATGCGTCAGTTAAATCGGTCGCCTCGCTACACAACGCGATGGGATGAATTGCCCGTGATTACGCTGTAAACTTAAAGATGTAATTACGATGCACTTCGCCATCTTTGCGATAGGGCTGACTATTGAATGCACTAATCGGAAATTGTTGTGAGCCAGCAATGAAAGAGCCTGAGTAACCAAGTTGGTGGAGTTGGTCGGCAATCGAAGGAACAGCGCATTCATGGATTTCAACAAGGATGACTGGCTTGTCTTCAGAAAGCAATTGTGTTGCACCTTTAAAGACAGAATCTTCGTGACCTTCAACATCACATTTGATGAATTGGATGGGTCTAGGCAATGAATCCTTGATGGTGTCAAGTGTAGTCGTTTCAACTTCGATGGTTTCACTCTCGACGTGTTCGGAAGAATCCGTTTCAATGGAGCCTCCGCCGTGACCAGCATATGCTCGGTTAAAGGTCGTCGTCCCACAAGCGTCCGACAGCGCAGTCATTCGCAGGTCGACATTTGTTAGCTTAAACATGCGTTCAACTTCTTGAATCGTTTCTTTGAGTTCAGGCTGAGCTTCAAATGCGACAACATTGCCAGATGACCCAACGCATTGAGATAGCCAATATGTAAAGATGCCTCTGTTTGCACCGATGTCTAACACCGTAGTGCCCTTTAAATCAAGCGATTGAATGTATGCAATTGACTCACGTTCAGTGCGAACGGCATAGCGCCAAAACCGATGTCGATGTTTTAGATGTGACCAGAAAGTGCTAAACATAAATGAAGCGTGAGTTATACCACAACTGATTCGTGTTGTTTGTATTAAACCAGTTATGCAAGTTGAATGTAAGGAAGATTCAGTTTGTGCTTCCTTGGGATTCCAATACTTTAAAAGTGAAGCATGATTTGTTCGATGCAATATTGAGATAACATCAAGGAGGCAGCAATGCGAATGATAGGCACAATAACGGTAGTGACAGTGTGTTCAGCAATGCTTGCAATGAATGACACTCCACCCAACACAATTGAATTAAGTGGGACCGTTCGCGACTTCAAAGAGCGAGGTTCTTGTGGTGGAGGTCATCCAGATTTCGAAGTGTATCCTTCGAAGGGGTTTGGACAATATTGCAAAAACATTGCAACACAACTCGGTGAAGATGATTTACCAGTTTTCATTGGAGGTGGTAAAAAAGTTAAGCGTCAATGCAAAGACGGGCAGGGGCGTCCAATCTGTTGGGCTCTTTACAATCCTGATTTAGGAGACTCCCCAATTCGCTTTC
>JAKVBR010000019.1:0-11844 GCA_022447165.1 Phycisphaerales bacterium
CCGTCTTGAACTTTTCGGTAAGGTTTGCGATGCGGTTCATCACGGTCACCAAAAAGGCGTGATTCACAGGGACTTAAAACCCGACAATATTCTTGTAGACAACAATGGCGAACCCAAGATTATCGACTTCGGTGTTGCGCGTGCAACCGATGCGGATTTAGCAGTCACCACGATGGAAACAACGATGGGGCAACTCATCGGCACGCTTCAGTACATGAGCCCTGAACAGTGTGATGCGGATCCTGACCGCATTGATATTCGTTCTGATGTGTACGCGCTTGGCGTTATCTTGTTCCAGTTACTTTCTGAGCACTTGCCTTATGACTTACGCCGGTTAGCCATTCACGAAGCGGTACGCATCATTAAAGATGAGCGGCCACTTACGATGAGCACGGTCAACCTGTCGCTTAAGGGTGACATTGAGACCATCGTGATTAAAGCGATGGAAAAAGATAGAGACCGTCGGTATCAATCTGCAGCTGAATTCGGACAAGACATCAACCACTTCTTAAACAATGACCCGATTATTGCGCGTCCACTTTCTATTAGTTATCAATTGCGTTTGTTTACGAAGAAATACAAGCGTACTTGTGTTGCCGTCATCGTGTCTGCGCTTTCAATTGTGCTAGGGTTGATTGGCACAACATGGGGTATGGTGGAAGCGAATCACCAACGAAACATCGCAAATGAACAACGCATCATTGCCGAAGACAGATATGCCATGGCGATGGATATGCTTCGTGAAAATGTAGGCGACTTTTATGCGGGCATCGTGAAACTTAATGCAGCAACAGATGTTCGCAAAAATGTCATTGACAAGACGATTGCATACGCAGACCGTCTTGAAGCAACGGAAGGTCCAAATGATGACATACTCGCTGTTCAAGCGTTAACACAGAGTTTGTACGGTTCGTACTACTGGAGTTTGCGAGGTGCGAACTTAGGGGACCAAGCGAAAGCGCTAGAACATTACAACAATGCATTAAACCTTAATACTGAACTTGTGAATCGTGGCGTTGCAAAGCAAAAGCAAGCACTTGCAGTCACGCAATTTAAAATCAGTGATATTGAAAGAGCAAATGAAGAGTATGCCAGATGTTTAATCATGCTTGATAAGGCAGACGTTAACATTGATGAGTATATCGCTGAGTTTCCAGAAAGCATCAAAGCGCCTCGCATCAAAAATGCAATTGACATGACAAGGGTAGATGTGCTCATCAAAATGGGAGAGAACAAAAAGGCTCAGGAAGCAATTGATGACTTGATTGAGGAACGCCGGTATATGGCGAACGCTTCCCCAAGAGATTTAAAACTCAAGCGGGATTATGCAAACATCTTGCAGCGGGGTGGCAAGATTAACTACAACTTAGAGGACTATGAAAAAGCGATTGATTATTACACCCTTGCTCAAGATGTCTTCGTTGAACTCATTGAAAAAGAGCCAGAGAATGGTAGAGCCCCTCGTGATCATGCTTGGTCGCTCTACTTCCTCGGCGAAGCGCAATTAGGCCACAGACAAGTTGATGAAGCTTTTACTTCGCTAGACAATGGTCTGTTTATCATCAGAGACCGTTGTGCGGCATACCCAGCGGATGCTGATGCGAGAAATGATGTTGCGTTGTATCTCGGCCAATACATGTACTTCTGTGAAAACGAGAATCAGCACGATAGGGCGAAGGAAAGCACGAAAAGCATTCTTCTGGTCTTGCAGCCGATTGTCGAAGCAAACCCATCCAATTACGCTTTAGCAGAGATGTACACCGTTGTTGAGGACCACCACAATAACGTCGGTACATCAGCAGCTGTCGACACCGAGTAAAAAACCGCATTTTTTGGACTGTAAACAGCGCTTTTGCGTTTTATTGTCAAATTGCGTTCACAAATTTCATTGAACCACATAGAAGGAGTTAGAACAGCAAATTTTTGAATCTTTTATGAACTTTCAACTCACACTCCCGTAATACTCTTAACTCTTAAAAACTCTCCTCCTTAAGAACTATCTCTCTCCCTCTCTCTCCGATTTCCTCCTTCGTGGAGCACGCCCCCTAGCATTTGCTAGGGGGTGTTCGTTTAGGTCATGTCAAACTGTTGTTTAAGTGCACGGATGCCACGCTCGTCGCCAATGATCGTGAGTTGGTCACCCTCTTCAAGAATTGTACTTCCACGCGGAACAACCATATGTCCACGTCTGTGAATGAGCACAACGAGGCAGCCATCAGGAAATCCTAAACTGTGAATAGGTGCATCAATGAGCGAACCTGCTGGCGTTCCTTTTTGGATGTGGAGCGAAACAAAGTGATCATCTCGCAACAAGATTTCTTTGAGTTCCTGACCAGTTTGGGCATCGAGCCAAGTCGACATAAAGTTTTCTTGTTCAACATGACCTGCAAGTTGGGCAAGGAGTCGCAAGTGTTGTGAAGGGTCATCCTCTGGACTTACCAAAAAGAAGATGGCATGAATGCTTTCTTTTTCATGTTGTTCGCCAAATGCGTCACTCATGTCAATCGTGATGCCGTCTTTGCAACGAACAATGACCATGAGTGGTTGTTCGATGCCAGCAACACGTAAGTGAGGTAATGCAACACCACCCGTTACTGGCGTTGCACCAACTTTAGTTCCGTGCAAGAAACCCTCTTCAAGCGATTGAGCAGTTACGGGAACGAGTGAAGATAAATCCGAAGATGCTTGATGCACGATTGATTCAAACGTCGAATCATTCGTTGCTTCTACAAACTGAGCCGTCGCGACGATTTCATCGAATGGGTCATGCTTCCGTAAACCCTTCTCCTTGAGAATTCCTCTAAGTTCAATGTCAAGAGCCACGAAACGTTTCCTTCCAAGTCGCTCAAAAATGTGATAGATCGCACCATACCGATCGACTCGTTTCTGTCCATATGCAAAATACCAAATGATGCTTACGACAACGATTCCTGCAGAGAAAATCACAGGGAGCCAACCCATAATGAATATGATTGCAATGCAAGACGAAGCGCCAATCAGTTGAAGCCAAGGGTAGAACGGCGTTCTGAATCCGGGGTCATAAGAATCGAGCTTGGTTTCCCTCATGACGATGACGGACAAGCACAACAGGGCGAACATTAACAGTTGGAACGCACTTGCAAGTTTTGCAATTTTCAGTGGGTCGAGGAAAACAATAGGAAAGGACGATGCCAATAATCGGGGTCCCTTTCTTGTCAACTTGGTTTAAAAAGCGTGGAAGCAAGTGATCTTTACTCATCGCAAGCGGGTATCGTGATGCACTGAGAATCCCTGCATTTGCAACAGCAAGAAAACCAAGTATCCCTGCAAAGCCCATAATGTATAACCCCGTGTTTGAGCCAGTGATTTGAGCAGCGACGGTTGCAACAGGAGTGTAGTTCGTGTGCGTTCCAGCTGTGTCTGTTGTGATAAAGCCGCCTTCTCCAAATCCAACACCGCTCACACCAACCATGACGGTTAATCCGACCACATAGATAACGACTGCCATGCCAATCGAAATGAATAATCCAAGTGGTAGGTTTCGTTCAGGGTTTTTGATTTCGCCTGCAACACTGATGACTTTAGTGATGCCGGCGTAACTTAGAAACACGAGCCCTGCAGCAGCAAGAAAGTTTCCAGAACCGCTAGGACTCTTGAAGAAGTTGTCAAAATTTTGCGATTTGACATCGTAGTTATTCACAATATCCATGCTTCCTGTTGCAAGGAACCAGAAGAGCAGAAGTAGCAATATCGAAACAAAAACGATTTGCATCATCGCCGTCTTCTTCGCCCCAAGGATGTTGAGCCCCGTAAACAATACGAGCAGCCCGAGAGCAATGAGGGTAAACCACGAATCTCCCATGCCACTTGGCATAAAGATTTGAAGGTATGCACTCATCCCGACGAGGGCAAAACCGGCTTTCAAAAGCAGAGCAAGCCAAATGCCACAACCACCAATTGTGCCTACCATGGGGCCTAAACTGCGGTCAAGAAAATAATAGACGCCTCCTGATTTTGGCATTGCAGTGCCAAGTTCAATTTTGCAGAGCATCGGTGGAATGAGTAAAAGCCCTGCGATGAGATACGACAGAATGACAGCAGGACCAGCCATCTGGGTCGCCAAACTCGGCAAGAGGAAAAAACCGCTACTGAGGACTGCGCCCGTAGACAATGCAAAAACGCCGATGAGTCCAAGTTCTTTTTTTGTCTTTGTAAGCAGGTTCATTGAGAGACTCCTCGCTCACATTATGCAAATTTTGGTCAATCGTGCATCAATAAACTAGGGTTGAGGCTCAGTCATCGCCATAAAATCGAGGTGTTTATCGAGTTCTTCCTCGCTAAGAAGACCTTCACGAAGCACGCATTCTCGAATTGTTTCACCACTGGCAAACGCGTCTTTGGCCAATTTGGCAGCCTTGTCGTACCCAATGATCGGTGCAAGGGCAGTGCCGACCATGAGTGATTGCTCAACAAGTCCCTCTGCAATTTCTTTGTTGACTTCGAGGCCTTCGATAAGTTTCTCATTGAGCATGTGGCATGTATGTGCTAGTAAGACGATTGATTCAATCAAACGTTCTGCAATAAGCGGCATGCAAAGATTGAGCTCCAATAGTGATCCAATACCACCACTTGCAGCAGAAGTAATTGCAGCATCATTGCCAACGACTTGACAATACACTTGCATTGCTGATTCGCTGATGACTGGGTTCACTTTGCCAGGCATAATGGATGACCCGGGCTGAACAGCTGGAAGTGCCAGTTGGAAAAGCCCACATCGAGGTCCGGACCCAAGCCAGCGAATGTCATTTGCGACTTTCGAAATGCTCGTGGCAATGGTTTTAAGTTCGCCGTGCGCTTCGACCACGCAATCTCTAGTTGCTTGCGCTTCAAAGTGATTTGCTGCTTCTTGGAATTTGATTTTGGTTGCTTTCGACAACTCGCGGCACACATGTGTTGCAAACTTTGGGTGGGTGTTGATACCTGTACCAACTGCTGTGCCACCTATTGGCAGGTTTTCCGCCATCCGCATCATCGCCCGCTCAGCGCGTTTGATGCCATATTCAATTGCTGCAGCGTAACCAGAAAAGATTTGCCCAATCCGAATTGGCGTTGCATCCATCAGGTGCGTGCGTCCAACAGTGACAATGTTGTCCCATTTCTTTGCTTTTGCTTTTAACCCTTTATGTAACACCTTGAGTGCGGGAATGAGTTGCATTCGGATTTCCACACACGCTGCAATCTGCATCGCTGTTGGGAATGTGTCGTTTGAAGATTGCCCCATGTTGACATGATCGTTTGGATGAATAGGATTTTTTGCACCTATCTTTTGCCCAGCAGACTTGCACGCGATGTTTGAAACAACCTCATTCATGTTCATGTTCGTCGATGTTCCAGAGCCAGTCTGGAATACGTCGATGGGAAAATGGCGCATCATGCCACTATGCCTAGTTTTATCTTCAAGCGCTTCTAGGATTTCATCACATGCATCAACAATGAGGTCACACCGTGTTGCGTCAAGATGCTTAAGTTTATTGTTGGCAATTGCCGCACTCCGTTTTAGTAATGCAAACGCAGCAATGACTGGAGCGGGCAGTGGCCTCCCAGAAATTGGGAAGTTCAATACAGCCCTTTGTGTGGTTGCACCATACAAAGCGATTGAAGGCACTTCCATCGTTCCCATTGAATCAGACTCAACTCTTGTTCTCACTGTTTTCTTTGCCATCGTTTAAGAAGTACTTTCTTCGTTGCTTTCTTGAGGTGCATGAGGAGCGAAACCGAGCAAATCTAGCTGTTCTTTATTGAGAGTTTGCTCGAATCGGGTTTTGATTTGCTGAAGAATGACATCAGCGACTGCTTGATTTGTTTCTTTGAGTTCAAGCCATGCATTGATCCAGGGTTCCGGTAATGGCATGGCGTCTGCTGCAGCGTCCCAAGCAGATGCAAAGATTGCTGCGCGGAATCTAAGCGCAAGCATATCTTCGTCAACGAGGGATTCGCCAAAGGTATCGAGAAGTTGCAACGCGCTAACAGCGTCACCTTCTTCAATCAAAAGCGGTACAGTGCGTTTTGCGATCGTTCTGCGTTCAGGAAGAGATCGAGATGCTGAAAGATCCCAAACAGAGGTCAGGAGATCGAGTCGCAGGGCGCTACGGCCACTGCGTTGGAGCATATCGTCAGCACGCAGCAAGTCACTCGTTGATAACTTTTGCCCAACGCTGATTACCGCTGCATCCCAGTCAGCATCATCAGGTCTTTGCAGTTGCATCAGTGACTTGAATGCGTCAATCGTTGCCTTTTGTTGTAATGCTCTTAACGCAAGTTTGTAAAACTCACTATCGTGAGCAAAACCAATGAGTGGAGTTGCAAATCCTGCTTCTGCGAATCCTTTGGCAACAGCCAATTGTAGTTTTCGGTTTTGGCTATTGAGGAACTCAGCGAGTTTAACCCGACTTTCATCAGTTCCAACCATTGCTTCAATGGTGAGCAGTTCAGGAGTGTTATTGTGGCGCCGAACTTGGCGAACGAGCGTATGGAGCGCATGTTTTTGGTCATCTGAAACTTCGTGTGTTTTTAGTAACTCAACGAGTGCGAGTGTAGCAGCAGAATTTGGTTCTTTTGAGAGTTTGTCAACGATGACATCAAAAGAGCCACTGTATGGATGCCGTTGAAAATACAGCAACTCAGCATTCGCAATTTCAACATTTGTCTCTTCAGCAAGCGCTAGTGTGACAAACTCTTCGAGACCTGAAAACTCAATCTCAGGTAAGAACTTTGCAACTGCAAGCCGAACACCTTCATCAGAGTCGCTCAACAAACTAACGACGAGTTGCAACTCGTCTACAGTTGCTTCGTTATCTCGCAAGAGAATGGCAACTCGTTCAATGCCAAATGTGCGAATCTCAGGGAGTGGGTCAGATAGCACGCTAGGCAACTTTTGATGTTGGTGTTCAAGCGATATCAGCGGCCAATATGTTTCGTATGTGTCTAACACTCGCTCACGATAATGCTCTGGCTGTGTTTTGATGTCTGGTTTAGGCTGTGTTTCGACCTTGAAGGGGAAATCAGAACCACCTTTTTCCGATGTGTGTTGAGGCGATTCACAACTTGCCATCAAACTCAAAGAGTAGATGAAAAACGCCAACACAATCTGAATCAGTAATCGGGAGTTCATAAGGTCATTCAATGCCTGTATTGTATTCGATTAAGCGTTCTTAGACTGTTGTGTTTCCCTTTTCTACGAACTCATATTGAAGTACAATATGCCTTCTTCATGGAACAACCACATGGATAATTGGCAAGACGCAGAACAACATGTTGATAAAGCACTTGAGCTGTATGAACGGGGTCGCTGGGCTGAAGCAGAGCATGAACTGCGTCAAGCTCTTGAAATTGACCCAGACCAAGGTGATTGGCATTTCAATTTAGGCCTGACACTTGAAAGGACTGGCAGAGATGCAGAAGCACTCGCTTGTTTTGAACAAGCAGCGAGGCTGCTTCCAGATGCAGTCGATCCAAAACTTGCTGTTGGCGCAACTTGCTTACGACTTGGGAGATTTAACGAGGCTGAAAAATGCTTAGAACTTGCCCTAGCGTTGAAACAATCGATGGAACAAGCTTGGGCAATGCTTATTGATGCACAATCTGCTCTTGGCAAATTTGATGAAGCAGAGACATCCTTTTATCTCGCTCAAGATGCATTGACAGACCAATCTGCATCCGTACTTGTCGCAATGAGTTGCAGTCTCTCAGCACAAGGCAAATTAGACAGGGCCATTTGGTGTGCAAGGGAAGCGGTCAAGATCGATTCTTCGGTTGTAGGTGGCCGTCTCCAGTTAGCAAATGCACTTGTTGCTTCAGGACAAGGTCAACAAGCATCTCAAATATTACTTCAAGAATTGCGTGAAGATCCAGGTAATGTACAAGCGTTGCTTCTTCACGCTGATGTCCTTGCTGGGACCGGTAGAACATCAGAAGCAATTATCAAACTTCACAGGGTGTTGGAGTTAGAACCTGCAAACATTGAAGCGCATATCCGAGCAGGAAACATTGCGTTGGAATCAAAACGGTGGGAAGAAGCATTCATCGCTTGGGGTCTTGTCAGACGGCTACATCCTTCACACCCAACTGCATGTTTACATTTGGCTCAATCACTTCTTGCAATGCATCGATATGAAGCAGCAAGACCATTACTTCAGGAATATACAGAGCAACTTGGAGCAGAAACATCGGTCGAACATAAGTTGCAAGTCGCAGAGTTTTTATTGACTTCTGGCGACGCAGCTGACGCAATCCAATTACTCGAGCCAGTTGCCTCAAAGTGTGGAACAGATGCCATTTCGCTTGATGTGTTACGGCTTCTTGCGCTTGCGTACTTTGCGAACGACCAAATTGATGAAGGTATCTCGACAAGTCGGAAAGTGTTGAGGCACGATGAACAATGTCTTGCATCGATCCATAACCTTGCACTCGCATCAATGAAAAACAAACGGTACAGAATGGCGTGGGGCTGGGTCAACAAAGGGCTTGCAATTGATCCATATGATGAAGAACTTCGCAGGATTCGTTCGAAACTGATTTGGAAGTGGATTGGGCAATCAATCCGCAAACTGATATTCAGAGCGAGTTAATCCCAAACTAAAAACTAAAAGAATTGGAAATGCTTAGAGCGTGCCTGAAGTAAACGGCAATAGTGCCATGTATCGAGCACGTTTTACTGCTTGCGCAACCATTCGTTGTTGCTTTGCAGTTGTACCAAGTCGCTTACGTGAGTAAATTTTTCCGTTCGGTGTCATCAATCGACGCAAATCATCTACAGATTTGTAATCAATGTATTGTTTGCCATCTTTGTCAGTCTTGATGTAAGACTTTGAAGGATTTCTGCCGTAATCGCCTGTCATAGGTAAGTCCTTTCGTCGTGGATACAAAAAGTAGCCCTAGCATGTACACCGCTAGGGCGACGAGTAGCGGAATATCTTAGCAGAGTGTCCTTTTTAAGGCAAGTGAGCGCTGTCTCTTGTATGCTCTCAGTATGGCTCCAATCATCGGAATCACGGCTGACATCAATGAAAAAAAGCATCGAACCGGTGTTGCCTACAGCACTGCTGTACAGAATGCCGGCGGTGTTCCATTAATACTGCCTCCTCTGTTGGGGTGCGAGGATAGGTACTTAGAGTTATGTGATGGTTTTATCTTCACTGGTGGGGATGACCCAATCATGGAAGCATTTGGTGAATCAACTCACCCTAAAGCAGTCAAAGTCCATGAAAACAGGCAACTGTTTGAACTGTCCCTTCTTTCAAAACTGCAGTCCATTCCTGATGTGCCAGTGTTTGGAGTTTGCTTAGGGATGCAGTTTCTCGGTCTGCATGCAGGAGCGACCCTAATCCAACACCTTGATGATGAGTTGCTCCCTAGACATCAAACGGGAGAACACGGGATCACCAGTGAACTTGGGAATGGAGTGGTTCATACGCACCATCACCAAGCGCTTGCAGATGCGGGTTCGCTGAGTGTCATTGCAAGGAGCGATGACGGGCTCATTGAAGGCATCGCAGATAAGCAAAGGCCTTGGTACATCGGCGTTCAGTGGCATCCCGAACGAACTGAGCATTCAATTTTAGGTCAAGCCCTATTCAACGATTTTGTTGCTGCGGCTACTTAGGTACCATACGAGTTACATGGCATTTCCATCTCCCTTACAAGAAGCATTAGAGTCCTATCAAATTTCACTTCCAGAAGTAGGTGATGGTGCCGAGCGCAGTGGTGCTGCTGAAGGAAGCCATCAAGAAGCCATGCTCGCGGAGTTTTTGCCGTGGGGTGAAACTGGTTGTATTGTGCTTGCAACTGCTGGCATTGTTGAGTTGGAATACGCATCAATTCAAAAGGGGAGTTGCGTGTTTGATGCGTGTTGCCGCGGAGCAATTGAAATCACTGGCGAAGACCGAGTAGAGTTCATAAATAGAATCTCTACGCAACAGTTTGAAAATCTCAGTGTGGGAGATTCAACGCTTGCGTTTGTCGCAGATAGAAAAGGCAAAATTGTCGGAGATGTCATAGTGCACATTCAGGAACATCGTCTGATGTTAGACGTCGACATTCATGCAATAGAAGATTTGCTTCGTCATTTTGATGAATACATCGTGATGGAAGAAGTGACTGTTACAGATTGCACTCAAACGACGCATTGGTTGTGGTGTTTGGGGCCAGATGCTGCGGATCTTACAATTACGTGTGGTCAGCAGATGTCACTCCCTGTTGGTTTTCTTGGAGTTCAAGGCAAGAGCATTTTGCTAGACAGTGAAGACATTGTCACATGCTGGCAGTCACTCATTGAGCAAGGTGTTCGACCCGTTGGCTGGTACGCGCTCAATATGTCAAGAGTTGAACAAGGTGCTGCGATGTTTTTGATTGATTTTGATCAATCTAACTTGCCTCATGAAACTAGTCTTATCGCATCTCGCGTGCGTTTTGATAAGGGGTGTTATCTCGGTCAAGAAATAGTCGCTCGTATGGAGAGTTTGGGGAAACCAAAACAGAAACTTGTACAACTTCACATCGACGATGATGATGCGTTGCCCATTGCAGGATCTCAGTTATGGATAGATGAAACATGTAGCGGAACACCGATTGGAGTTGTCACATCAAGCACGCTGAGCCCGCTTAGAAGTGGGAAGAGTGCTGTCATTGCAATGGTTTCAAAAAAGTGTTTCGCTGACGATACAGAGTTGTATGTGTACATTGGTTCAGATGTTTATAAGGTAGTGGTTAAATCGCTTACAGATGCACCCACGGAAGTTAGTCATGAGTAACAAGCCGTGCATTGATATCACAGAGATGGGACCGCGAGATGGGTTGCAAAACATCTCAACAGTTATTCCCTCAGAAGACAAGGTGGCATTGATAAACTTGTTATCGAAGTGTGGACTCAAACGAATTGAAGCAACTGCTTTCGTTCATCCAAAATGGGTGCCCCAACTCAGTGACGCAGAACAAGTGCTCGGCTCAATCACAAGAGTAGAAGGCGTTCAATACACTGCACTAGTACCAAATGTACAAGGATGGGAGCGATCACTTTCAACATCGATTGATGAAATCGGAGTACTTACAGCGGCAAGCGATACGTTTTGTGAGAAAAACCTAAACACTACGATTGAGGGTTCGTTAGCAAAATTAAGACCGTTGGTTCAACTTGCTCATGAACAGAAGCAAGGAGTACGGTGTTACATCAGTTGTGCTGTACGGTGCCCGTTTAGTGGTCCAGCAGAGCCCGTTCGGCTAAGAGAGTTAACGCAAACGCTGATTGATTTTGGAATAGATGACATCGATTTTGGAGACACAATCGGTGTCGCTGAGCCAGATGACATTCTTCGTTTACTCGATACGGTTGATGGTTTACTTGAGCCAGCTGATCTCACATTGCATTTGCACAACACGAATGGAAGGGCGATTGATTGTGCGAAGGTCGCTATTGAGAGTGGGGTTAGACGATTTGATGCATCAGTTGGAGGGCTCGGTGGTTGTCCATACGCACCGGGAGCAGAAGGCAATGTCTCAACTGAGTCGCTTCACCAGTTAGCAAATGATTTGGGTTTTGAAACTGGCATTTGCTTCGAGAAACTGTTAGAGGCCAAGAAGTTTATACTTCAGAAGATGCCTTGCAGTTAAACATCAAACTCGTAGAGTGACTTTGCTAAGTTAAAACCATCCCGAGTTGTTTTGATTGAATGAACATGTACAGTTCTTTGAACAGCATCGAGGAGTACGGCTAATGGTCTACTTGGGAAGGCGTACTTTGCAAAGCATCCCGTGTTGATAATGACAACATCATCACGAATCCAGACACCTCGCCTATGCGTGTGGCCTGTG